>JAMOUE010000419.1 GCA_027068235.1 Deltaproteobacteria bacterium
AGGCATTGTCAGAATAGTTTAAGGCCCCCTACCTTTTTAGGTAAAGAGGGCCTTAACTGTTTTTCTAGATATAGAGCTAATTTCTAGCCAACTAGCCTAAAATGGCCTTTAGATCCTCATCAGGCGTCTTTATGGGCATGATATTGTAGTTTTCTACAAGAACATTTAGCACATTTGGAGTAATGAATGCAGGCAGACTTGGACCAAGCCTGATGTTCTTTATTCCAAGTGCAAAGAGGGTAAGAAGAATGGCTACTGCCTTCTGCTCGTACCACGATAGAATCATTGAAAGAGGCAGGTCATTTACAGTACATCCAAAGGCACCGGCCAATGCAGAGGCTATTTGGATAGCAGAATAGGCATCGTTACACTGACCAATGTCTAGCAACCTTGGAATGCCACCGATGTCACCGAGTTTCTTATCGAAGAAACGAAACTTTCCGCATGCCAGAGTCAAAACGATACAGTCTTGAGGAACCTTTTCTACAAACTCTGTGTAATAGTTTCTTCCAGGTTTTGCACCATCACAGCCTGCCACTAGGAAAAAGTGTCTGATCTTCCCATCTTTTACCCCTTCAATGACCTTATCTGCCACAGAAAGCACTGCATTTCTTGCAAAACCCACCATTACGCTTCCCTTGTCTGTATCCTGCTCAAAACCAGGGGTCTCAAGGGCCTTTTCAATTACAGGAGTAAAATCCTTGTCTTCGATATGCTTGACTCCTGGCCATCCTACAAGACCAGTTGTAAAAATCCTGTCAAAATAGGACTCTCTTGGCTTTTGGATACAGTTGGTGGTCATAACTATTGGGCCAGGAAATGCCTCAAACTCCTTTGCCTGATTCTGCCAAGCTGTTCCATAATGGCCGTAAAAGTGAGGATACTTCTTTAGTTCAGGATAACCGTGACATGGAAGCATTTCTCCGTGGGTATAAACGTTTATGCCCTTTCCTTCGGTCTGTTTGAGGATCAGCTCTAAATCCTTGAGATCATGTCCGGAAACGAGAATGGCCTTCCCCTTTTTTGCTCCAAGAGGAACCTCAGTAGGAACAGGATGACCATAGGTCTCAGTATTAGCGGCATCCAGCAGTTCCATTGCCTTAAGATTTGCCTGGCCTGTCTTGAGGGCCAAACCAACCCACTCATTAAGATCCATATCCTTATTGAGGGTGGCTGCAAAGATCTCATGGATCATCTTATAGTGATCCTTGTCTTCTTTTCCAAGTATCTGGGCATGGTCTGTGTAGGCACAAACACCCTTCAAGCCATATACAATAGTTTCACGAAGGGAACGTTTGTCTTCATCAAGCTCACCATTTGACAAAACACCATGCATTTCACCCTGGCGAACCATCTCTTCTTTATTGTTACCCAGCTCAAAGGTTGCTGGGCCTTCGGGGAAATCAGTATTGCCACCAGCAGACTTTACCTTTTCCTTTAGCTGATCACGCAACTCTACGCACCTTCTGAGAAGGTTAACAAAACGATCAGGGTCAAAATCCACATTTGTAAGAGTGGAAAATACTGCTTCACAGGTAAATACGTTTACATCATGGTCATCAACACCTACCTTGTGGCCTTCAACTGCCACCTGTGACAGTCCCTTTACGGCGTATATAAGTAGATCCTGAAGGGCTGCCACATCTGGTTGCTTGCCACAAACACCTATCTTGGTGCAACCCTTTCCCTGTGCTGTCTGTTCACATTGATAACAAAACATATTTTCACCTCTTTTATTTTATTTCCCCTGGGGAGGGGAGACTGAATTCGTCAATTATGAAATCGTGCCCTTTTTGAGCCACTATGACGCCTAATCTCTCACCATTTACACAGTTGTCCTTGTAAAAAAGGGCGATCTTCTTAAACGTCTTAATGGCATCTTCGTTGGCAAAAATGCCTGGAAGCTCAAGCCCTAGCTGTGGATGTCTGCCAAGTTTTCCACCAACTAGGATACGAAACCCTTCTTTTTCCTTTTGAATTGCTCCAGTTGGACATGCCTCAATACAGTGGCCACAGTAAAGACATTTGTCTTCTCGTATTTCCACCGCATTCTCATGCAGTATTATGGCCTTCTCTTGACAGACTTCTTTGCAACTGCCACACATTGTGCATTCGTTCTGAAAAACACCTGGCTTTACTGCACCAATAAAACCTACATCAACTATTTGAGGCCTAGAGCAGCTATTTGGACAAAACGAGATTGATACCCGAAACTCATTATGTACCTTTAACGGATGTTTGAGCCTTTTCTCAAGAAACTCCTTCATATTGAGGCCTTGCAAGATCTCTTCTATTTCATCTACAATGGCTGTAGCAGAATCTGATAAGGTCCTGTTGCTACATCCCTTGGCGCCCAAACAAGTTTCAACAGAGTATCCCTTTAACTCCTTATCCATGGATTTCATAAACTTCTGTCTGCAAGCCTCAATATGCTCATTTTTAATAAGCTGCACCCCTTGCTGACGGGCATAGGCCTCAACCTTTTTTCGAACCATTTTCCTAATGAAAAATGGCACCCGTTCCATGGTTTTTTCAGCTTCTTTACTCCACTTCATAACAGTCCCCTTACCAAGTAAAAAGTATGATAAACAAGATATTTTTTATACACATTGACCTATGTCAAAAGCTAAAGGTTTTTTATTTAATTTTTTGACTCTTAACTTCTTGACAACAAGTTATCCCCGAAGAACTTTGGCAGTGGCAGTTTCCATAATTTGGCATTGTAAAACAACATGAGTAAATGAGATCCTTATTGAAAATGACTATCTGCTGACTTAAGTTTTTATTAAAGGTTGCCTTTAAGAAGTTAGAGTTTCTATTCAAAGATTAGACCATGAGAAAAATAACCCTAGATAGGCTATTGATAATTTTTTGATATTTTGAGGATTATCTTTTGAATCAGCATAGTCCAAGTAGGTAAAAGGAACCATTCCTCAAATGTGGTAGCCTGAAAATAAAAACGCTCCCATAATATACTCAAACGGGGTAAGCTAAAGCTATGATAAACATAGAACAATTCATGAATAATCCTCAATACTTATTTTATGTTGTCATTTGCATATGCCTGATAGTGATGACTGCGTGCTGTGTCATCTTCATATTTAGTGTGGTGGCTGCATTAAAGAGGATGAAACAAAGTTTAAAAATTATAGATAAGAGGATACAGCAACTAGAACCACTTTTAGACAAAGCAGGCCAACTTGAAGAAAATCTTAATGAACTTATGATCACCGGCCAGTTACATCTAGAAAGACTCCAAAATGAAGCGGTGCATGTCATGGAGGAACTTTCTAAAACACTTGATCATTTCAAAAAGTTACAATCCAGACTTGAGGAAAAGTTAGAAAAAGATGTGCCGCCTATTTTACAAGAGACAAAGGAGTTTGTAAGCGGTGTAAATGACATAGCCCATGACATGCAAAAAAAAATTCAGGCATCCAATGACTTCTTTGAAGCATTAACTGAAACCAGTCATACAGTTAAGACCGCTACAGGACTTTTAAAAGGCGGCCTGACAGGTCTAGCTGTTCAGCTTGCAAGCATTGCTGTTGGAATGAAAAAATCTATAGAATATGTAACGGACAACATCCATAAAGGAGGTAAGCCAAAATGAGCAATGGACGTTATTCAGCAGGTAATGTTGCCTTGGCATTCTTATTTGGCAGTGCAGTAGGTGCAGGGCTAGCCTTTTTGATAGCACCCAAATCAGGTCATCAAACACGCGAGTTTATCAAAGATCAGGCCACGGCTGCCAAAAACGAAGCGTGCAAAGTTGCAGACGAGGTTAAAGAAAAGACAGTTGAACTTTTGGAGAAGAGCAAAGAAGTGGTAGAGGCAAAAAAGGCCGTTTTAGAATCTGCATTGGAAGCAGGGAAAGAGGCAATGGAAAAAGAAAAGGAACGGCTTATGACAAAAATAAAAGCAGAAGAATCATTTCAGGAGACTAAGGACATATAAGTAAAGGGAGTTCAAATCAACTTATATTGATTGCATGATTGCAGCAGTAATCAAATAAATTTGGTCCAGCTTCCAGGGTGTCGCTGACGGAATCCTCTGTACCACAGACACATATAGTACAAAACTGCAAGCAGAACCGGAGTAATAAGATAAACTTCTTTAATTGTTAGAATTCCACGCAACCCTAGCCACGTAGCACTTCCTTCAAGCAATATCCTATGTACGAGATAAAAAAACATTGCAGTCTGCCCAAATACCAACAACACACCGTTGGGATTGGGCGTAACAATTTGTTCTAATGTCATTAAGCCCGCCAGGCATATACACATAAGTCCTATCTCTAAAGACATATAGGTTAATGACGGCGGATACTTGCTAACATGTAACCATTGGGCAAGATCGTTTCCCTCTCTATAAAGCCACATATTTCCATAGCCATTTGCATATCTAAAAATGAAAAAGATCAATAAACAGGCCACACCAGAAACAAAGGCCAGATTGCGTGGTGTCATAAATACCTTTTTCCCACTCATATAATCGACTAAATACCTACCAAATGCCCATCCAAGGACCATTATGGATAACCATGGGATTACTGGGTAGCTAATGGACAAACCAGGTGCTTTGTAAATGGCTACTGTAAGACCAGCCACAATGGACTGTTGCCCAGTAAAAGGATTCCACACCAATGAAGTAACCCACTCCCCGCCAAACCACCATGCCAAGGCCATTGCCACTAACCAACCTGTTGAAAGCCGTCTTATGTAGGCCATTAACACCATTGACATCCCTATTGCATAAAGGACCTGGAACAATACTCGCCATGAAAAAAATGATATTATTGTGGGATCCAAGGCAGCAATAAAAGCTCCTCTGACGATGATACTCCAATCAATGGATGCATGGTCTTGCCCTCTAGTAACTCTGCGCTCCACACTGATTGCAAGAGCAGTTCCAGCCAAAAACACAAATGTAGGGGCACAAATATGGGTTATCCATCTGGTTAAAAAAGCAAAACTAGGAAGCGGTGTACCAGGCTTAAAAGTAGCTGCAGAATCAGTAGAGAGATGATGTACATCAAAGGCCATGGAGACATGATCCAGTACCATCAAAATCATTACAATGCCACGCATCCAGTCTATAGATTCTATCCGTTTGGATTTGATCATGACCTTTGATTTATTCAACTATTCCATTTAATCACTGATTTAAAAATAAAAAACCCACCCCTAACCTTAAATTTAGGTTATAAGGTGGGCCCTTTATTAGTTTACTTCAGCTAACCTGTCAAACTTCCTGCTTCTTTCTTATGTAGAATACTCCTAACATTAGGAGAATCATGATGAAAAATCTACTCCACTCCGACAAGGTCGGAACACTTATTACCTTTTGGGTAACACGTATATTCACTGTAGCAGTATCTGTTCCACCTTTGCCATCAGATACGGTATAAGTAAAAGTATCTGTTCCGTAGTAATTAGGAGCAGGCGTATAAGTTATGCTATCATCACTATTTATTTTTACACTTCCATGCGATGGACGAGAAACATCTATAATCTTTAATGTATCACCATCAACATCTATATCATTACTGAGTACAAATATAGTCAACGGTTTATCTTGTTCTACTGATACTATATCATCCTGAGCACTTGGATAATGATTATACAACGGCGCATCTGCAAATCCATTTGGTGATCCATCAACCACATCTGG
>JAMOUE010000420.1 GCA_027068235.1 Deltaproteobacteria bacterium
CTGGCTTGTTTTTATGCCTTTAAGTTTAACTGGAAGCATAAGATTGTCTTTGATGGTTAAAAAAGGTAAAAGTCCACCTTGCTGAAGCACATAACCGAGTAATTTCCTTCTTACAGATGCAAGCCTGCTATCTCTGCCACAACTCCAAAGCTCTGCAATATCTATGTCATTATCATTATCAACTATATAAAATGAATCGAGCTCTTCAGCCCTCAAAACCAGTGCAAGAAAATCTAATAAAGTGCTTTTCCCACAGCCGCTTTCCCCAACTACGCACGTCATTTGGCCAGATGAGACAGAAAAGCTTGGAATCTGCAACTCAAAGGCTGTGCCCGTTTGTCTTTTTCTGACAATACGGGCACCTTTCACTTTTAAAATTGCTTTGTTGTCATACTCCATATGACCTTGGTATTAAGGCAAATAATCAATATTTAAGGGATAAACTGCATAGCTATCTGGGTCTGAATCATTGAGCTTGTGCCATGCATCAACCCTTTCTGTTATATCTCTATATTGTTTTAATTTTGCCTTTAAAACCCAAAGCAGTTCTGAACGCTCATCAGCAGTCATGCTTGCAAACATTTCATTACTAAGGGACAAAATATCACTTTTATAAGGAAGGCTCTTTATAAAAGAGGGCAAAAGTCCAGTATCTACCAATGTTTGAGCTTTGGCTATATCTTCTGGCCTCTTCATGGTTTGGCTAGCAACCGCCTGCAAGGCATCAAAAAATTGAGCCTGAGTCATTTTAGCTGTCTCAATAGCTTTAATAACGCTATCCAGTGTCTGGGCGAGAGTGCTCAACTGAGCCCTATTAATCAAAACTCTTACATCAAGGCTTCTTAGAGTAGGATCTATAAGATCCCTGTCTATGGCCCAAGCAACAATATCCTTAGGAGGTGATGCTTCCTGTCCCAAGTATTCAATAAGGGCTGAATTCCATGCCTTATCAAAGGCCTTTGCAGCGCTCTTTGTTACATCAGTTCCCTCTTCATCTTCTTCTATTTCATCTGGCATAGGAGGAGGTAAAGGAATTACAGATACAGAGTCATCACCAGAGGCAGAGGCCAACACCGTCTTTGTTCTATCTCCCACCTTAGAAATTATAGTATTAACAGCTTTTTGAAAATCGTCCTTTTTAAAGGCATCTATCTCGATTAAAGCAGAGTCGTTCTCTGCGCCTCTTATTCTAGATAAAGTTCCAAACTGCTCAGAAGCAAGCTCATGATCTTTTGCTGCCCGTTTATCTTTAAGGTGAAGGGCAATTATATGGATCTTCTGATCTACTGCCATTCTCTGCAGATCTTCAGCCCCATAACCAGTAGTATTCTGAGGATGACCTAAAGGATGAGAGCTTGCATCTCCAATTAAAATGATAAAGTGAAGGGCATCGTCACGCCATGCAGAA
>JAMOUE010000421.1 GCA_027068235.1 Deltaproteobacteria bacterium
TTCACTTGCCGAACTCAGACAGACCATTTCAGAGGCGCTGGATTTTATCAAATCCAGACGGCAGCGTGATCTCATCATGGAACAGTTGAGCAAGGATGGAAGGCTTGGAGAGATCATTGGCTCAACCCCTGAAATGCTTCAGATATTTAAGACCATAAAGCAGATAGCCCCTCTCGACTGCAATGTGCTTATAAAAGGTGAAACTGGAACCGGTAAGGAACTTGTTGCAAAGGCGCTTCATTCCCATAGCAAGAGGAGCAAATTCCCCTTTGTATCCTTCAACTGTGGCGCATTCACAGAAGATCTTATTGCCAATGAGCTTTTTGGCCATGAAAAAGGTGCATTTACCGGTGCAAGTTCTACAAAGCTCGGCCTGTTGGAAACTGCTTCTGGAGGAACTGTCTTTCTAGATGAGATTGGGGAGATGGTACTTTCTATGCAAGTCAAGCTACTACGGGTTTTGCAAGAAAATACCATTTTCAGAGTTGGAGGTACAAGACCAGTCAAGATAGACTGCCGTTTTATTGCAGCCACCAACAGAAACCTAGAAAAAATGGTAAAGGAAGGGGCGTTCAGACAGGATCTCTTTTACAGACTCAAGGTGGTAACCATCAGCCTGCCTCCTTTGCGAAAACGGCGGCAAGATATCCCTGCCCTTGCTGCTCACTTTGCCAAAAAGGCGGCAAACAAATTTGGAAAACCTGTCCCTCAAATAGAACAGGACTTTTTGGACGCCCTTATGGATTATCCATTCCCAGGCAATTGCAGAGAGCTTGAGCACATGGTTGAAAGGGCTGTTGCACTAAGCCGTAAAAACACTCTGACTGCAGAAGATCTGCCTCCAGACCTATGGCTTATTCAAGAGCCTGAAAAGGGAGGCAAAGAGACTGCATCCCTGAAAAAGCTCGAATTAGACTACATCATGGATGTTTATAAGAAAACAGGATTCAATCAGAGTGAAACTGCCAGGATTCTTGGCATATCAAGGACGACATTGTGGCGTAAACTTCGCCAATTCAACATATCTTCAAAGAAACACGCTTGATACGTCCGTGAAGGTTGAATGTCTAAGATTTTCCAGCCTCAGCGGCACGATTCACCGCCTTTTTCAGTTCTTCCAAGCGAAAAGGCTTGACCATAAAATCAAAGACACCATTTTTAAAGGCCTCTTTTGCTGTCTCAGGTCTTGCATAGCCAGTAATAATGATGACCCTGGATGCTGGATTCAGCTCTTTGGCCCTTCTAAGGACTTCCATGCCATCCATCTCTTCCATCTTGAAATCGGTCACTACTATGTCAAAAGGCTCCTTTTCCATGAATTCTATAGCCGTTTTTGGGTTGGTAAAGATCTCAACCTCATAACCCATCTTTGAAAAGACCTGTTTAAGCCTCCGCCCAACTATTGGCT
>JAMOUE010000422.1 GCA_027068235.1 Deltaproteobacteria bacterium
GCAGAGGGAAGCCAATATTCTCCTGCAATAGCCTTTAATGTGGCCAGCCACCGTTTTCTGGCAGTGTGGAAGGATGCGAGAAATTATAATAATACCTTATCTGACATATATGGACAGCGTTTTACCATTGGCCAGCCACAGTTAACCATCTTGAATGCGGATAATCAGTTACCGCTTTCACCAGCTTTGTTAGATTTCGGTAGCCTCGTAGTTGGCGAGCAGACAACAAAACAATTTATAATCAAGAATACTGGTGACACAATCCTTCAGATCAACTCCTTATCCAGCCTTGCAGCGCCTTTTACTTATATTGGTTTGCCTGCTAGGTTAACAAATGGCGAAGGAATGTCTTTAGTACCTTCAGGGCAAATACAGGTAAATGTACAATTTGCCCCCACTGGCCAAAATTCATATCATGAAGATCTTGTGGTGAATTCTGATTCTGGAAGTGTAATTATAAGACTTCAAGGTATAGGCATAAGTCAGACGCCTGCTACATCCTCAATATCTGTTACTCCATCAACTATTGATTTTGGATCAGTCGCAGTTGGTGAAGCAGCATATGAGACGCTGGTGCTCCAAAATAATGGAAACACAGATATACATACAAGCAAACCGGATGATCCTGCGGAGCCTTTTTACCGTCTTAGCACTATACCATCAGTAATAAAGCCAGGTGAATCAAAGAGTATTGTTCTGAAATTTGCTCCAACTTCAGGCGGTCAGTATAATTCAAGGGCTGTTCTTTTATTCGAGGAGACCAATCCAGTAATAATTGAATTGGCTGGTAATGGTATTGAGTCTTCTGGACCACCCAATATAACCTTGTCATCCAGCGATTTGATCTTTCCGGATACTCCTGTAGGTTCAACCAGTGCCAAACATCTCACCATAAGCAATACAGGAACAGGAAATGCTGTATTACTTTATTCCACTCTTATAGGCTCTGGTTTTGCGACTGCTGGTCAAAAATTGTCGAATTTGGAGATCAAGGCAGGCGAGACGATTCACTCTATAATCGAGTTTTCTCCAAAGGAAGTGTCAGATTATACAGGAACTTTGCAATTGTTCTTCGCCCATCAGATTTCTCCAATTGAGATAGCCTTGAATGGTAAAGGAATAAGTGAAGAGGAATATCAAAGCAATCAAGGAGTGGATGATGAAGATGAAGTACAAACGGAAGTAACCTCTGACAAATGGGCTGATCCTCAAGCCATAAAGCCTGATGTAGTGGTTTGGAAGCAAGATGATGGAAGTGTCCATTGGAGTTTTGACCCCAACGACCTGGACAACGTAAAGGCGGATAGATATGTGGTCCTTGTAACTCCATGGATTGATCCATGGACAGGCTCCTTGCAAATTTATTCCAAGAATGCAAGTGGTCATTTTGTGCCTGGTCTAGTGCCA
>JAMOUE010000423.1 GCA_027068235.1 Deltaproteobacteria bacterium
GGAAATCCTCAAAACCTCTTCATATATTGGTTTTACCATTTGCACCCCTGGCAATTTGTAAAGGCCATTGCGCCCTTTAGTATTGTTACCGGCATTCTTATAGCAGTTCTGGGCTATTTGCTTTTATCCTCAGAAGCAACACAGCAAAAAATACCCAAATTCTCCCCCTCAGCTTGGTGGTATTCAGCAGCCTTGGTAATGATCATTTCTGTTATCTTAAAAATAGCTCCATTATGGACCGGTCTCCTACTGCTTGGTGCAACAGCAATCTTTGACAGACGGGCCTTTGGGGTGGATTATGTACTCTTGTTGACCTTTGCCTGCTTTTTTGGATTCACAGATAACCTCATGGCCATGCTTGAATTCAAATTGACCAACAGCGATACAGTATTTCTCGCTTCTGCCATATCAAGCCAATTTATAAGCAATGTGCCTGCAGCATTACTCTATTCTGATTTCACCACCCACTGGTATGCACTATTGTGGGGTGTGAGCGTAGGAGGCTTTGGAAACCTTATAGGTTCCCTGGCAAACCTGATTGCCTATAGGCTCTATGTTAAAGAAAACGCCTGTCAAAAAAACTTCCTGCTATCTTTCCACTTCTGGGGATATCTTTTCTTTGCGCTAGGTATTGCTCTTTTTTACATATTCAGGCCCCCATAACCCAGTTTTTCTATTCAGGCATGGTCTTTATAAACTCCTCAGCCTCTTTTATCGACGCCTGCATATCCTCCACAAGGCGCTGCACATCAAGCTCTATATTGGATACCTCTGCTTGAAGGCCAGTAATTGCCTGGGCATTCAGGTTGTGTTTTAGATAGAGCACATTGTCCCTTAACTGGGTGAGCACAGGCGGAAGCCTCTTTTCTGTCCGCTTCATGGCCTTGTAGAGTTTTGCATAACGCCTTTTAGTAATATAAAGCTTCTCCCTGCTTTTCCTTTTGAGCTGTGGGCTGGACATGCTCTCTATTTCATTTTCCCACTCATCGAAAAGATCTGAGGCTATAGAGTCAATTTTTCTTATGCGCTTCTTGAGTACTTCTGCTTTTTTCTCGCACTCTTCATAGTCATCCTTCAACTTATTATAGATATCCTCGAGATCACCACCTTTAAAGCCTGTCAGCTCCTTTAGGCGTGTTAAAGCGTCCTTAAACTGCTCGCTTGTCTCAATCTGCTCTTCCTGAACAGCTTCTATGTTGTCCCTTAAAAGATCCCTCTTATGTTTTCCGACTTTTTCCCATGCTGCATAATAGACATTGCTGCAACCAAAGAGGACAGCACAAACCACCGCAGCCAAAAACCAGGCAACTGGGCCTAGGCATGAACTGTTAAAAATAGTTACCTTGCTACTCATCATATTGTGTTGATCTCCCTGTGATTCTAATCCCACCACCGTGGTCAGCTTCA
>JAMOUE010000424.1 GCA_027068235.1 Deltaproteobacteria bacterium
CAAACTTCATAGCCTACAAGATAGTTGGGCTTTTTGGTGAATTTTCAACCATAACCCTCCTTTTAATCGTTGGAATTCTTACCTCATTCTTTTCTCTTGTTGCATCCAATGTCGGGGCTACGGTGCTCATGGTACCTCTGTCCATGAACCTTGCCCTTCAGGCAGGGATAAATCCGCTGCTTGCCGGGCTCACAGTGGGTGTTGCAGCCTCAAACACTTTTATTTTGCCGACGCACCAAGTAAACGCTCTCATCATGCGGCCGGGAGGCTAT
This sequence comes from Deltaproteobacteria bacterium, assembly GCA_027068235.1. GTDB lineage: Bacteria > Desulfobacterota > Dissulfuribacteria > Dissulfuribacterales > QOAL01 > JAADCZ01. The sequence continues at coordinate 273 of JAMOUE010000424.1, forward strand.
TCCACCAAGGACTATGTTCGTGCAGGCACAGGTATGACCCTTCTTTATCTTATCATCATGACCATGGTGATAGGGTTTCTTTATTGAGTTGCATGGAGACAGAATAAAAGAAAAAGGCCGCTGCTTAATGCATATCTTGCGGCCTTTGATGCCTAATAAGAAAGAAAATGGCACTAACGACTTATCCAATATCTCCATTCTTCAGATCTATTTTCATCTTTTTGCCTTTGATGAATCAAAAAACAGCAAATCTGCCAAAGGATCTTTTATTTCCTTCTGAATTAGGCGTCCCAAGGGCCTTGCTCCAAATTTTGGATCATGCCCTTTAGAAGCCAAAGAGCTCCTTAACTGGGAGCAAGCAAATTAAAAAACACCCATTTATTGCTAAAAATATCCCAATCTTGACAGTGGTCATATTTTTTGTGTACACTTTTTATGTCTTATAAAAATTTGGAGGTTCTGGCATGAAGCATAAAGTGGGGATACGAGAAGCTAGACAAAAAATAGGCCAATTACTCAATATGGTGGCAGCAGGTGATGAGGTTACCATCCTCCGCTATGGCAAACCTGTTGCACGCCTTACAAAGATCCAGCCAAAAGATCAAACCCTTAAATTTGCTTCTAGACAAAAATTGCGTTCTAAACTGCCTCCATCTAAGACTTCATCCACAAAACTTCTTAGGATTATGCGGGATGAAAGGGGTTAAAACCTTCTACTTTGACACCAGTGCGTTACTCCCCTATTACCGTGAAGAGGCAGTGAGTGGAGAGATAGAAAAACTGCTTCTTTCCATTACTCCACCTGTTTTCATAAGTGACCTTACAAGGGTTGAGTTTGCATCCGCATTATCTCGATGGGTAAGGATGGGAGAACTAACAGAGGCTCAGGCCAATTTAGTGGAAAACATTTTATTACAAGATATTCAATCAAAATTGCTAATTTCTCTTTCTTTATCCACTATGCACTACAGGCAAGCAGAAAGGTGGCTTTCCAGCCGCAAAACACTTTTACGTACACTTGATGCTCTTCACTTGGCGTGTTCGCTGCACCATGACTCTATGATGGTAACCTGTGATAAGATTCTACATCAGGCAGCAACTCTCTTAGGGGTGCCGTGCATGTTTAT
>JAMOUE010000425.1 GCA_027068235.1 Deltaproteobacteria bacterium
TTTTTTAATGATATTTCTCTTTTTTAAGAAACAGTTCTATAAATAAAAAATTTTTTTAAATAACCGAACTTCTAATCGAGTTGTCATGCAAGCATGAAGGGTTATTGGTTAGAAAACAGAAAGGATCGCCAAGACAGCTATGCTGCCTTGGCGTTTATATTTAAAAGTATTTAGGGCAAGAAATCGTTTATTCACACCAACTATCAACGTATAATCCTGCCCCTTTACGTGCGATTAATAAGGCATCTATTATGGTGACATAGCCATCACAGTTAACATCAATAATTGCAGGGTCACAATTATCCCTTATTCCTGCAGCACATTGTGCAGTAAGTAATGCATCTATGATGTTTATCCTGTTATCACCCGAAATATCTCCTTTCATTGGACAAGGGGTGGATCTACACTCATCAGAACACCAGTATCCACCTGCTAGAGAGCAAGAATCACTATCAGTGCATAAGTCTAGGTGAGAAGCGTCACAAGAAACACTGGTACATAAAGATTCCCATGAATCAAAATCTACTGGCGCTTCACGGCCACAGTTTTCTTCTATTGTGTGGTCTTGTGAAATTTCAGCATCAGAGATTAAAAAATAGTCATATCTGAGCATGCCACCAGGTAATGGATCATCCCAGGTAACATCTAGATGAAACCACTGGCACCCTGTAGCACAGCATAACTTGACTATATTCCACATATGAGCTCCACCATTGGCTTTTCCACGTACAATGGCTACGTCTACATTGAGCATGGAAAGCATCTTATAAGCGAGGAGGGAATAACCTTCACATACTGCTAAACGGTCAAAGAAGGCCTCGTAAGCAGTATACCTAGAATAAGAGGTATCATACTCCAAATTATTTACCATCCAATCGTGGACAGCTCTGATTTTGTCATAAGTGGAGTAACTTAACCATGGAGCTATTATGGGATGAAGTTCGTCTTCAAGTTCTATTTCCTCTTCAGGCGTTGTCTTGTAATTTAAATAAATTGTTGCGCTATAAGATGAGTAGCTCCAATGTGCTCCAGCGTAATGCCAATAATCATAAGGATCCATGCATTTGATTTCTGAAAGGGCGTTGCTAATTTCATCACTAACATTGGTCGTATAGGAAAAATCTACGGTGAATTCGGTTTCCCGTTGTGAAAATGCCTGAGCCATGATTTGCACTAGTTCATCATAGGAATTTACCATATAACTCGGCCCAAGTGCAGTTAGTGGCGTTTCTGTATAGTAGCCTTCTGTCTCTACAGTTTCTCCAGCCCAAACCATATTGATAGATACAAAAAGAAAAAACATAATTCCAATTACCCACTTTACAGGTTTACTTCCAAACATCTTTCCTCCCTTCGTTACATCATTTTTTTACAAATTAAAAAAATGAATGCATCC
>JAMOUE010000426.1 GCA_027068235.1 Deltaproteobacteria bacterium
ATATACCTGGTGAAGGGGTCCAAAAAGTCCTGGACGAAGTCAAGGAAAAGATGACCCTGGTTCAGGGAGAAATGGCAGTTCCTGTTGAGGACTTTTTGAAAAAAGTTCTATTTACATCTATGCCTGAAGAACAGGCACAAAAGATCTATGAGGATATATTGCGTCAGCTCCATCCTTCTACTTTTCAAAAGTTATCCAGCCTTGAGCCTAAAGTCATAGTCAATTTTTTAAGAAATGAACATCCCCAGACCATTGCCGTAATACTTGCTCATCTAGAGCCGGAGCTTTCTGCCCAAGTGCTGGAGGAACTCCCTGAACGCATGCAGCCTGATGTAATGATGCGCATTGCAAATCTGGAAAAGATAAGCCCAGAAATAGTTGCTGAGATAGACAAGGTGTTGGAAGATGAGCTCTTTTCAGTGGAGATGAGTGATGCAACTAAAGTTGGTGGGGCTGAAAAAGTTGCAGAAATTTTGAACAGTGTAGACCGGAATCTTGAAGAGTCTCTGCTTGAGGAAATCGAGACCAGTTCTGAGACATTGGCTGAGGAAATTAGAAAGTTGATGTTCAAGTTTGAAGACCTGCTTGGTGTGGATGATTCAGCCATTGTTGCCATATTGAAAGAGATCAGCACAGAGGAGCTCAAGCTTGCGCTCAAGGCGGCATCTGATGAATTAAGGGATAAATTCTTTGGCAACATGTCTGAGAGAGCGGCCATGATGTTAAAAGAAGATCTTGAGGTCATGGGGCCGGTAAGGCTGAAAGATGTTGAGCAGGCACAGCAGGCAATCATAAAGGTGGCTAAGCGCCTTGAGAGCGAAGGCAAGATAGTCCTAGGCGGCAAAGGGGGAGACGAGGTCCTTGTCTAAGATAATAAAGGCTGGAGGCTGTACCTATCTTTCTTTAGGAGAACTTGGTTCGAGTTCTCAGCAAGAGGAGGAGCAAGATCATAATAGTGAGCCCGTCTTCAACGATCTTAATCAACTGCTGCTTGAAAGTGGGGATGTCTGCACCCTGAATGGAAAAGATAAGTCTGTCCAATGCATCTCCAAAACCGAGGAGGCAGCTATTGAAGCTGCCCGTCTGCTTGATGAAGCAAGACAGGAAGCGGAATTAATAAGGGAGAGAGCCAGAAAAGAACTGGCTGATGCTAAAAAGAAGGCTGAGGAATTGGAAAGTGAGGCCTACTCCCAAGGTTTTGAACAAGGAAAAAAAGATGGACTTGAAATAGGGCGTCTTCAGTCTGAAGCTGCTGCAAAGAGGCTTGAAAAGGTAATCCAAGGCATAAGCCACCAGTCAGAAACGCTTTTTGTGAAGCATGAGGCCCAATTTGTAAAGTTTAGCATGGAAGTTGCCAGGCAATTAGTACTCAAAGAGATTAAAACTGATCCTTC
>JAMOUE010000427.1 GCA_027068235.1 Deltaproteobacteria bacterium
TTAAGAAGGATGATAAAGGCTCTTGAGGGATTGGATCTGAATGAAATGTATGACAGGGCGGTGGAGGAGGCCTTGGCGATATGGAAGCAGGATGTGGAAGCCAATATACAGATGGGACGATTTGGCGGCGAACTTATGGAAGCAAAGGGAATCCTCACACACTGTAATGCTGGAGCCCTTGCCACTGGCGGCTATGGTACGGCTTTAGGTGTAATAAGAGGAGCCGTAAGCCTTGGAAAAGAGGTTGAGGTATTTGCCGATGAGACTCGTCCCTGGCTTCAAGGTGCGCGTCTTACCGCTTGGGAGCTTATGAAAGACAATATTGATGTCACCTTGAATATTGACAGTGCAGCCGGAGTGCTACTTTCAAGTGGACGCATTGGTGCTGTAGTAGTTGGCGCAGACAGGATTGCAGCCAATGGAGATGTTGCCAACAAGATAGGTACTTACATGCTTGCCGTGTTATGTAAGGAGAACAAAGTTCCATTTTATGTGGCAGCACCTTCTTCTACCTTTGATCATGACTGTGCTACAGGAAGGCTGATTCCTGTAGAAGAAAGGGGTGAGGAGGAGGTAACATATTGTGGCAATGTCCGTGTGGCTGCCAAAGGGGTCAAGGTGTTTAATCCAGTTTTTGATGTTACTCCTTCTAGCCTGATAAGTGCCATAATTACAGAAAAGGGGGTTTTAAGGCCACCCTATGACAAAGCCATTTCAGACCTCCCCCATTGATCATCTCATTAGAACTGTGGCCGATTCCCTAGATGCCCATACAAGCGCCCTTTTAATCAGGGAGGCTGGTAATAGGCTGAGGCTTATGTCATGCCAGAGTCTTTCCGATGCCATTATTATGCAGGCTGTTGTAGAGGCTGACCAAGGACCGATTGGCTGGGTCATGAGGGAGCAACGGCCTTTAAATATTGCACGTTTTAAACGGGATAGCAGGACAGTAGGCATATATGCACGGGATGTGAATATCAAATCTTTTATGGCAGTGCCATTACCAAAGGGTGCTGGAGTTTTAATGGCAGATAGCAAAACGAGACTCAAGTTTACTGACAAACATTTGAACATCTTGTCATCTTTTGGCAAGTGTGCCTATTACCTCCTTGGAACCATTAATCAACAGGCTGTTAACGAGATGCTTATAAGGCTTCTTGGCTGGGAGGCGTGTAGCAGTAAAAGATTTAAAGATGCCTTAAAGGAGCTTATGGATATCCTTGGCTTTAAGGTATGTCTTGTCTTGCGAAGAGTGCATGGAAAAAATTTTTTTAAAGTGGAGTCTATAGTTGGAGATGTACCAAAAGGCTTTGCAGATCAGGTCATAGGGAAGAGATTCCCTCTCGATAAAGGGGTTTGTGGCTGGATCTTTAAGCATTCCAAAGAC
>JAMOUE010000428.1 GCA_027068235.1 Deltaproteobacteria bacterium
AGCAGGGTTGTAGTGGCAACTGATGACAAAAGGATAGCCAAAGAAGTGGAACAGGCCGGTTTCTCTTATGTTATGACAGCAAAGTCGCATCCTTCAGGTACCGATAGGATAGCAGAGGCGGTAAGGCACTTGGAACTTTCACCAGATCAGGTCGTGGTAAATGTTCAGGGGGATCAGCCTCTATTGGATGTCACTGCCATCGATAGGATGGTGGAGCTTCTTATAACTAAGAATGATTTTGTTATGACTACAGTTGCATGCCCTTTGGATGTTGCTGCTGCTTCTGATCCTAATAGGGTCAAGGTAGTGTTAGATGAAGGGGGAAGGGCACTGTACTTTTCCAGGTCTGTTATACCGTTTGATAGAGATAAAAGTGTTGTTGGACATGAAAGTCCATATCTTCGCCATCTGGGGCTTTATTGTTACAGGGTAGATTTTTTACAGAAATTTGTTAATTGGCCTGAAGGACGTCTTGAGGCAATTGAACGTCTTGAACAGCTTAGAGTTCTTGAAAAAGGGCTTTCAATAGGCGTTGCAATTGTGGAAAATGCCCCTCCTGAAGTTGATACTGAAGATGATCTCAAAAGGGTAAGAAAACTTTTCAAAGGCCCATTTTAGCCATTTTGGTATCAGGCCTTTTTAAGCTCCACCTTCCTTCCAAGAAAGCGGGTTACTATTTCAAAAGTGTGTGGTGTAAGGTCTGAAAGAAAAAATTCCCTTATGCACGATGTCCTCGTTTTCTCTATGTTAAGGTTATTAGTTATAACACTTTCTTTTAAGAATGAGGCTACTTTTTGGGCTACTTCTCTAGATGGGTCTACTATCTTTATCCTCTTTCCTGCCTTTTCTTGTATTACATTTTTTAATAAAGGATAGTGGGTACATCCAAGAACCAGTGTATCAATCTGTTTATCTTTAAGGGGCCGTAAATATTTTTTGACAATCATTCTGGTTTCCCTGGCCTTTAGCCACCCTTCTTCAACAAGGGGGACTAGCAGGGGGCATGGTTGCTGAAAAACTATGGCGCCTGGTCTCTTAGTTGGAATTAACACGGGATAGATATTGCTAGATACCGTTGCTCGTGTTCCCATGATACCGATCATCCCCTTTTTAGACAGTGAACATGCCTTTTCCACTGAAGGGGTTACAACCTCAAACACTGGAAGACTCAACTTATCTCTTAACTCCTGAGTAGCGCAGCTTGCAGCACTATGACATGCAATCACTATGATATTTGCCCCTTTTTCAATAAGGAATTTGGCGTCTTCCAGGGCGTAGCGGCGAAGTATTTCAGGGCTTTTAGGGCCATATGGAGTCCTTGCCGTATCGCCAAAATACACTATTGGTACGTCTGGAAGGATTGACAAAAGCTCCTTAACTACGGTAAAACCACCTACACCAGAGTCGAAAACCCCAATCTTTACAGAACTGGAATCGATTTTGCTGTTCCTCCTTGAGTGCAAGTTGAAGAATTGCACTCTTGTAGTATTAATCAAAAAAAAAGGCAACAGGAGGCATACGTGAAAGATCAATGTACAACGGCAAGTTTTGTTGATGAACTTGAAAATATTGAAGAAATTACAACTAAAATAGCAAATTTGGGCAAGTGTACAGTGCCTTCTCCATTGCTGCAGAGGGATTACCCATGTTTTGTGGATGATGACGACAAGGTCATGATCCTTGCGTCCCATAGGCGTATTGCTGCCCTTTGCAAAGAGGGAAAGATCCCTGCATTTGAGTTGGCTGGCCCTCGTCAAAATATCTATTTTGATCCATCAAAAACCAAATGTGCAGTGGTGACCTGTGGTGGATTGTGCCCTGGTATTAACGATGTCATAAGGGCCATAGTAATGACCCTTTTCTATGGCTACGGTGTTAAAACAATCTTTGGCATAAGGTTTGGGTTAAGGGGTTTTATCCCTTCTTATGGTCTCGATGTTTTGGAGCTGACACCAGATAGTGTTGCTCGTATTCACGAATATGGCGGTACCATACTTGGTTCTTCAAGAGGTCCGCAGCCAGCTGAAGAAATAGTCAATGCCTTGGAACGCATGAATGTTTCCATACTTTTTGCCATAGGAGGAGATGGTACATTTCGGGCAAGCAAAAAGATTGTAGATGAGATAAACAGGAGAAAGGTCAAGATTTCAGTTATTGCAATACCCAAAACCATTGATAATGATATTTTTCTTGTAGCAAAGACATTTGGGTTTGATACTGCTGTACAGATGGCGTGTGAGGCCATAAAGAGCGCTCATACTGAAGCAATCGGAGCACCAAACGGGGTGGGGCTTGTAAAGCTTATGGGTCGTTATGCAGGATTTATTGCGGCGGCAGCTTCAGCTGCTCTAAGGGAGGTTAACTACTGTCTTATACCAGAGAGCGATTTTGATCTAGATGGCGAAAAAGGGTTGTTGAAAGAGCTTGAAGGAAGGCTTGAGCGAAGGGGACATGCGGTTATCGTTGTTGCAGAAGGGGCAGGGCAGAAATTTTTTGAGGGCCAGCCCAGAGAGACAGATCCATCTGGTAATGTGAAGTTGGGGGATATCGGCAAGTTATTAAAGCAGCGCATACAAGATTATTTTGTAATGTCTGGAAAAGAGATTAATATAAAGTATATTGATCCAAGTTACATAATTAGAAGCGTACCGGCTAACGTGGATGACAGCCTTTACTGTGGGAATCTTGGACAGAATGCGGTGCATGCTGCTATGGCTGGCAAGACTGACATGATGATAAGTCTATGGAATGATAGATATGTGCACATTCCACTTGAAAATGCCACGCTTCACAGGAAACAGGTGAATTTGAAGAGCCGTTTCTGGATGAGCGTTCTTGAATCAACTGGTCAACCATCCTTAAAAAACTAAATTGAGAAAAGGGGGAAAGATGAAACATAGAAGTCTAAAGATGGGCCTTTCCATAGTAGTGACAATCTTTTTTATGTTAATCGCAGTTTCTGCCTGTTCCTCTCCTGAGGAGAAAAAGGCAGAGCATTATCAGCGCGGTTTGGAATATGTAAAAAAGAATGATTTGAAGTCTGCAATAATAGAGTTTAAAAACGTGGTGCAGATTGATCCCCAATATGGCCCTGCACATTATCAGTTGGCATTAGCCTATATCAAGACTGGTGATCTCGGCCATGCCTTAACTGAGCTTAGAAAGACTGTAGACGTTGACCCAACAAACAGAGACGCCAGGCTGCGATTAATCCAGTTCCTCTTTCTTGCCAAACAGTATGATGAGGCAAAGAAACATGTAGATTATTTGCTTGAGAAGAATCCTTCTGACCTTGAGGCCCTTATTCTCAAATCTGGCCTTTTTATGAACGAGAAAAAGTATGATGAGGCCATAAAGGTTCTAGAAAAGGCCCAAAAGATCGCTCCCAATGACAATAGAATATATCTGAGCCTAGCCAATGGTTACACTCTAAAAAAGGATTACAAAAAGGCGGAAGAAGTACTTAGAAAGGCCATTGCCCTTACAAAAGATCCCAAACAGAAACAGAATGCCTCTCTCATGCTTGTCAGTGTTTTGGAGGCTGAAAAGAAGGATAAGGAGGCAGAAGCGCTTCTAAGGCAAGTAGAGAAAGAAAGTGGCGCCAATCCAAATATATCTATGGCCTTAGTCAGGTTCTATTTGCGTCATGGAGAAAAAGACAAAGCCGTTGCAAAACTTGATGAAATACTTAGAAAGCATCCCAAATTTATATCTGCAATATTGATTAAGTCAGACATGTTGACACTCCAAGGAGATGCAAAGAGGGCAAAGGTATATCTGAAAAAGGCCCATAAGCTTGCTCCCAACGATCTTGATATTACAGCCAAGTTAGGCCTCATGGATCTAAATATGAATAACCTTGATGAGGCTAAAAAATGGGCAGATATAGTTCTTAAAAAAGCTCCCAAACATCCTGTAGCTCTGCTTATAAAGGGACGTCTTGCCTTATTTGATAAGGATTATAGTACGGCATTACGGAACTTGACAGAGGTATTGAAGCAGAGGCCAAATGAACCACAGACGCTTTATTTTAGGGCCGTTGCAAATATGGGCCTTGGCAGAGTGAAAGATGCAGAAGAAGACCTAGTCAACTGTGTAAAGATTGCTCCAGATTTCTTAAAGGCCAGATTGCTTCTGGCAGAGGTATATTTGAAAGAAAAGAAGATAGATAAGTCTTTGGCTCAGACAGACTATATCCTTAAAAAGATAGGAGATGAGCCTGTTGCCCTAAAACTTCACGCCTCTGCACTTTTACAAAAGAATAAATTCGAAGAGGCAAAAGCGGATCTTGAAAAGGTATTAAAAAGAAATCCAAAGGATCTTTCTGCCAAGTATCTGTTAGCCAGGGTCTATTTCGGTCTTGGCCAAAAGAAAAAAGGTATTGAAGTATTGCAAGCCATTGTAAACGAGCAGCCAGATTATCTACCTGCAGTCTATTCGTTGGTCAGTTATTACGTGACCAATAAACAGATAGATAAGGCTTTGGCATTACTTGATGAACTTAGCAGGAAAAAGCCCAATAAGGCTGTCTTTTTTGCGATGAAGGGTAGGCTCTTGATGTCGCAAGGCAAGTACAAAGAAGCTGAAAAGGCATATAAAAGGGCCATTGCTATAAATAGCGACTTGGTTGAGCCTTATTTGTCTCTTGGCAAGATATATATCAATCTTAATAGGGCAGATGAAGCTATTGCCGAGTATAAAAAATTACTCGCAAAAAAGCCTAACTTTATTACTGCATATATGGCAATTGGTGCTATAGAACAAGAGCGTGGGAACAATAAAGAGGCTATAGAAGCCTATAAAAAGGCCTTAGAGATTAATCCAAGGTTTGCTCCTGCTGCAAATAACCTTGCATGGCTCCTTGCCGAAGAGGGTGATCTTGAACAGGCTGCTATTTATGCACAAAAGGCAAAGGAACTTGCACCAGGCCAGCCTTTCATATTGGATACCTATGCATGGATACAGGCGAAAAAAGGCAATTATGAGTTGGCTATAGCTGACTTGTCTGAGGCATTGAAAAAGGTGCCAGATCATCCAAGCATAAATTATCACATGGCTTATGCCTTAAAAGGTCTAGGAAAGAAGGATGAGGCAATAAAGTATCTGAAGAAGGCCTTGGAATCTGGGCAGAATTTTCCAGAGAAAAAAGAGGCTGAAAAGCTACTGAAAGAACTTTCGTGATAGACTATAGATCAAAGACTCTGGAAGAACTCCAGGAGATTATTAATAGGCTAGGAGAGCCTTCTTTCAGGGCCAAACAGTTATTCAAATGGCTTTGGAAGCCTGGTTTTTCTTCCTTCGATCAGATAACAGACCTACCGAAGGCCCTCAGGGTGCGACTAGCCCTTGAGGGCTTTCTCTATAATCTAGAGACAGTTCAAGTCGTGTCATCTAGATTAGATGAGACTTGTAAATGGGCATTCAGGCTTTTTGACAATAAGGTTATAGAAACCGTTCTTATTCCAGGAGATGGGCATACGACACTTTGTGTTTCAAGCCAAGTCGGTTGCGCCATGGGATGCCGTTTCTGTAAGACAGGCACAATGGGTTTTTCTAGGAATCTTGTTCCGTCT
>JAMOUE010000429.1 GCA_027068235.1 Deltaproteobacteria bacterium
GTTGAAGCAAAGGCCTCTTGAGATTTTGGCTCTCCATGCACTACGAATAGTTTTTTGGGCCTTGCCTTTTTGACATAGTTAAGAAGGTTTGTTCTGTCAGCGTGGGCAGAAAAACCATTAATTGTATAAATTCGTGCTCTCACAGCTATAGGCTCACCAAAAATTTTGACTTCTTCAGCCCCTTCAATAAGTCTCCTGCCAAGAGTACCTTCTGCCTGAAAGCCAATTACAATAAGTGTGGTATTTTCTCTCCACAAAAGGTGTTTCAAATGATGCTTTATCCTGCCCCCTGTCATCATGCCACTTCCTGCCAACACGATCTTTGGACCAGGAACATTGTGAATGGCCTTTGATTCCTCAGCCGTTTCAGTTAAGTGAAGACCAGGAAAATCAAATGGAGACTTTCTTTTTTTGGCTCCTCCAAAGTTTAAGTGATTACAATAACCACAATGCCTTTCGTAGATCCTTGTGAGATTTATTGCAAGCGGGCTGTTCAAAAAGACAGGCACCCTTCGAGACAACTTGCCTTCCCTTTTCATCCTGCCTAGATGGTAGAGAATCTCTTGAGCCCTTTCCAAGGCAAAGGTCGGTATTAAGACTGCTCCTTTTCTCTTAACCGTGGATATAACCGCCTCTTCAAACTCTTCCACTGATGAGTCATAGGATTTATGATCTCTATCACCATAGGTAGATTCCATAATAAGGACGTCTATATCTTTTTCAGGCGGAGAAGGATCACTCACTATAGGTCTTCCTCCATCACCCAAATCCCCTGTATAAAGTATCTTTTTGGGTTTTCTACCCTTGTCCCGATATTCTATCACTATCTGTGAAGAACCAAGAACGTGCCCAGCATCATTAAGATGAAAAGTGAGATTTATATCTGGAGCCAACTCTATCTTTTTGTTGTAAGGAACTGGACGGCTAAAAAGTTCCAGGCTGTAATACACATCCTCTGCAGAAAAGAGAGGCTCTAGAACCTTTATGCCAGCCCTGGTAAGTCGTCTCTTTTTCCATACAAATTCTTCCTTTAAAACATGAGCGGCATCCATCAAGATAAGAAATGAGATATCAACCGTAGGTGGAGTGCAATAGATCTTTCCAGTAAAACCACCCTTTTGTAAGAGGGGAATTCTGCCACAGTGATCTAGATGGCCATGACTCAGAATAAGGCCATCGATTTTGGATGGTTGAAAGCCAAACCCCTTATAGTTGAGCTTTTCAATCTCCCATGGACCCTGAAATTGCCCTGCATCAAGGATAAAACGTTTGGAGCCAAACCGAAGCATATGACACGAACCTGTAACCGTCTGCGCTGCGCCAAAAAATTGAATCTTTGCCACATCAACCTCCTTGGCCATTTTTGAAAGGTAGTTTCA
>JAMOUE010000430.1 GCA_027068235.1 Deltaproteobacteria bacterium
GTTTTTAAGACTCCTCACACCGACAAGATGGCAGCAGAAAAGATATTCACAGACATGAAAAAGCGCGGCATCAAAAAGGTAGCCCTTATCACAGGAAATGGCGGCTTCGACAAGTCTGGCCGTGCCCAATGTCTGGCACTTGCACCAAAGTATGACATTGAGATTGTTGCAGATGAAAAATATGACAATGCTGACACTGATATGACAACTCAGCTCACCAAGATCAGGGCCACAGACGCCCAGGCAATAATCAACTTTGGCTTTGGAAAGGCTCCGGCCATTGTTGCCAAAAACATCAAGCAGTTAGGAATCAAGCTGCCTGTATACGAGTCGCATGGAGTTGCATCAAAAAAATTCATAGAGCTGGCAGGAGATGCTGCAAATGGCATAAGGCTTCCTGCAGCAGCCCTTATCGTTGCTGATCAGTTACCTGATGACGATCCACAGAAGAAGGTACTTCTGTCCTACAAGAAAAAGTTTGAAGAAAAATATGGCCCAGTTTCAACATTTGGTGGCCATGCCTATGACGCACTTTTCATTACTGTTGAGGCAGTGAAAAGGGCTGGCGCCATAGACCGCTCTAAGATTCGTGATGAGATTGAGAACACACACGGTTTTGTAGGAACAGGTGGCATCTTTAACATGAGCCCAACAGACCACCTTGGCCTCAGCCTCGATGCCTTCAAGATGATAGAGATAGAAAACGGCAATTGGAAGCTACTTTATTAATATGTTTTTGATATAGCTCTTAAACACCCCCGTTTCAGACCTCTGGACGGGGGTAATTTTTGCCCTTTTTCAAATTTAAATTTAAATTAATAACATTACACTGGAGAATTTTCCTCAATGGACCAGCTACTGCAATTTATTATTAGCGGATTGACAGTTGGCTCCATCTATGCACTAGTCGCCCTGGGCTTTTCCATAATTTACAACGCATCAGACGTTGTGAACTTCGCTCAAGGCGAATTTGTCATGATTGGCGCCATGAGCGCTATTTTTATGCTAAAAGCAGGCTTTTCCTATCCTCTAGCCGCCTTTATAGCAATTGCAATCACAGCAGGGGTTGGCCTTGCCCTAGATAAGTTTGCCATTGAGCCTGCAAAAAACGCCACGGTAGTAAGCACCATAATCATCACCATTGGAGCATCTATATTTCTAAGAGGTGCTGCACTTCTGATATGGGGTAAAGAGATATATGGCCTGCCTCCTTTTACAACCAACGAACCTATCAGGATAGGTAGTGCAACCATTCTGCCACAGAATCTATGGGTAATGGTTGGCACAGCCGTAACTGTGTTTGCAGTCAAATACTTTTTCGATCATACCAAGATGGGGAAGGCGATTCTGGCCTGTTCCTTTAATAAAAAGGCTGCATACCTTGTTGGCATAAATGTTAAGAGGATGCTGCTGGTCTCCTACGGCCTATCTGCTGCCTTAGGAGCTGCAGCAGGACTTCTTGTTACCCCTATCACCTTTATGTCTTACAATGCAGGTGTAATGCTTGGCCTAAAGGGTTTTTGTGCCGCCATCCTTGGAGGTATGGGTAACTCCATGGGAGCCGTACTTGGTGGAATCCTTCTTGGAATAGTAGAGACTGTAGGTGCGGGTTTTATATCATCTGGTTACAAGGATGCCATTGCGTTTTTTGTCATTATGCTTGTGCTATTTGTAAAACCAAGCGGAATACTTGGAAAAGGAGAGGCAGAAAGAGTATGAAAAGGCTTTCTGGATTTATCCTCTTTGCCACTATCTGCCTCATCTTACCTATAATCTTTCCAGACAACTATTATGTCACAGTTGTAGGGCTAACAATATTTATAAACATAATTCTTGCAGTCAGCCTAAATCTTCTGATGGGCTATGCTGGGCAGATATCCCTTGGCCATGCGGCCTTTTTTGGACTTGGCGCCTATTCATCTGCAATTCTTACCATCAAATACGGCCTCAATCCCTGGCTAGCTATGCTGGCTGGAGCAGCCTTTGTCGTGACACTTTCATATGTATTATCTAGGCCAATTCTTAAATTAAAAGGCCATTACCTGGCAATGGCTACACTAGGCCTTGGCATTATTGTCCACATATTCTTTGTCCAGGCAGACGAACTTACAGGCGGTCCAGATGGCATATCGGGGCTACCAACATTATCGTTTCTTGGACTTGCCATAGACTCAGACGTAAAATGGTACTTTGTCCTTTGCTCCTATATGCTTTTAAGTGTGCTATTTTCCCTAAACATTGCCGATTCTAGGGCAGGACGTGCCTTGTCTGCCGTACATGGAAGCGAGATAGCAGCACAGATGATGGGCATAAACACGGCAAAGGTCAAGTCCCACATCTTTGTCTTTTCGGCCCTCATGGCCTCAATTGCAGGAAGCCTCTTTGCCCACCAGCAGGATTTTGTAAGCCCAGAGTCTTTCAGTTTCTTTTTCTCTATTGAACTTGTTACGATGGTAGTCCTTGGTGGCCTGGGCTCGACATTTGGCGCCGTCATAGGCGCATTCATCCTCTCTATACTTCCAGAAGTTCTAATTGTATTTGAAGATTTTGAGGTGCTCATATTTGGAGCCATACTTATGGTTATCATGATCTTCTTGCCTGAAGGATTATTTGTCGCCCTAAAAAACAAGGTTGCTGCATTTCTAGCTGGCAGACAGGAGGGTAGTAAATAATGGCCCTTCTGGAGGTAAAAAACCTAGAAAAACGCTTTGGAGGTCTAAAGGCCATATCGGATCTTAGTTTTTCTGTCCCTGAAAAAATGGTCTTTTCCATTATTGGCCCAAATGGTGCAGGAAAGACTACCCTTTTCAACCTGCTTACAAACATATATACCCCAAGCTCTGGCTCTATCTTCTTTAAGGGACAGGAGATAACCAATCTTCCTCCTTTTAAAATAGCACGGCTTGGCATCAGCAGAACCTTTCAGAATCTGCAAGTCTTTCTAAACATGAATGTCATAGAAAATGTTATGGTAGGCTGCCATCTAAGGTCAAAATCGGGCCTTATTGCATCTGCCCTTCGGCTGCCATCTGTTATTGCAGAAGAAAAAAATGTCAAACAGATGGCCTTTGAGGCATTGGAGTTTTGCGGGCTTTCTGACTATGCAGACCGGCCTGCAGGAGGACTTCCTTATGGAATCTTGAAAAAGCTTGAAGTAGCCAGATCCCTTGCATCTAAACCAGAGCTACTTCTAATGGACGAACCTGCAGCAGGCTTAAACGATACGGAAACGGCAGAACTCTGCCAACTCATAAAAAGAATATGCGATTCTGGCATTACGGTGCTCCTGGTTGAGCACAACATGAGCCTTGTAATGGAGATCTCCCAGACTGTACTGGTACTCAACTATGGTAAGCTACTGGCAGAAGGTACACCTGAAGAGATACAGAGAAATCCAGAGGTCATAGCCGCCTACCTTGGAGAAGGATGACCAACATCTAAAATAGACCATTGCCTCTTGGCATATCAGATGGAAAAGTATATGTTTTCTTGCTGTCTGAATGAATATTCACCCTGATTCTTCAAGCGAGACACGCTTTCAGGGCCGGCTGAATGCCATAAAAATTTACATGATAAGGAGAATCGGCTTCTTATGGAAACCTATAACAATCCCCGGGAAAGAGACGCTTGCGCAATTATAGCCTTTGTTGATAAGCGGGGCAGAAGCACCCACGCCAATATTGTAAAGACTATTGAGGCCCTTCAAAAGATGGGACATCGCTCCGGAGACATAGACGGAGAAGGAGATGGCTGTGGTATCCTTTGCGACATTCCCAGGAAAATATGGGCAAAGCGCCTAGATAAGGCAGGACTCAGCCGGCACTTGGCTGACAGTAGAAGTTTTTTTGTAGGCCACTTTCTTCTTCCATGCTCAATTGTAAAGGATGAAAAGGCCGTTCTTGAAAAGATAAGAAACATCTTTGAAAAGGAATCCATAAAGATCCTTTTAGAGGTCAAAGGCAACACTAGGAACGAAGAACTTGGACCTCGTGCCCTTGCAGAGGCTCCCCTGTTCTGGCAGGTGGCAGGAATGCTCGACTTTTCCACCATTCAGGAGGCACAGAAAAGCCTTTTTATGATCCAGATGGAGATAGAAAAGGAGATACCAGAGATTCATATTGCCTCACTAAGTCCGGATTCAGTTGTTTACAAGCTGCGTGGAACGCCGGATCTCCTTCCACGGGTATTCCCTGAACTGATGGACAAGGATTTGACATCTATCATAAGCCTTGGCCATAGCAGATACTCTACAAATACACTTCCTACCATGGAGCGTGCCCAGCCATTTTCTGTCCTGTGCCATAATGGAGAGATAAACACCATTGAAAGGCTAAGATCAATAGGCAGGATACTTGGTATCGAGCCTGTACCAGGCGGAAGCGACTCGCAAGACCTTAACCGTATCATCGAAGGTCTAATAAACATGTATCAGCTCGATCCAATGGAGGCCATTGAGATGGTCTTTCCTGCCATACATAGCGAGGTGGAATATTATGAAGAGGATCTGCAAAAGGTCTTTGACTTCTACCGCTGGTTTTTCCCAAGCTCTGCCCAAGGCCCGGCAGCAGTTGTCGCCAGATATGCCAACATCTGCATGGGAAGCGTTGATGCTCTTGGACTAAGGCCCCTTTGGTTTGGTGAAAGTGATTATGAATACTTTCTATCATCTGAAAAGGGTGTTGTTGACATAAAGAACACCATGACAGATCCAATTCCTTTGGCTCCTGGGGAAAAGATTGCCATAGAGGCAAATCTGGGACAGAAGGCAAAGGTTTACAGACACACACAGTTTCAGGAAAGGCTTAAGGAACTCATGTTCCAGAGGAGGAGCAAACTTGCCTTGCTCGACGGCCTTGTAAGGTCTGACTCTGTAAAGGTAAAGGATTCTGTTGGTCTTGAAAAACTTGGGCTTGAGTTAAAGTCTTCAAACAAGGAATTTAAGGAACTCAACATACTTGGTGCCTTTGGATGGCAGAAGTATGACATGAATCTCAGAAAGCGTGTGGCCATTGAAGGCGTAGACATAATAGGCTCCATGGGTCATACCGGGCCATTGGCAGCACTTATGCCAGAGGCCCTACCAAATGCCTCTGAATTTTTTAAGGAAAACGTAGCAGTTGTTACCAACCCTGCAATAGACAGGGAAAGGGAGGCTGAACATTTTACTACAAGGGTAATCCTTGGAGACAAGCCGTGTTTGCTTGTAGAACAAGACAAGGCCCCGACAGGCCTTGAGATTCTTTGCCCATTGCTTTTAGACTATCAGGGGCTTGACGGCATTCTTGACAAAAAACAGGTAAACGACCTTGCCAGAAATCATGGCTCTGTAGTTCTTGAAGATATTCTCTCATATTTTTCTGGAAACGGCCTCGATCCTACCAGGGTTAAAGTACTAAACTGCGTGTTTGCCCCTCAAAAAGGGCTTAAAAAACAGTTGGAGGCCCTATGCTCCGAGGCTACAGATGCTGTCGAAGATGGAGCAGTAATACTTCTTCTTGATGACAGTAACGCATTTGTCCAGGATGAATGTTTCATAGATCCTGCACTTGC
>JAMOUE010000431.1 GCA_027068235.1 Deltaproteobacteria bacterium
GCCTGTAATAACAGTAAAGCCAGGGCATAAATGGAGTGAAACCCTGTCTATTAGAACAAAATTTTCTATAAACAGCTCTCTAAGCATTAGCTAGAAAACTCATTTCTTGTAGGCTAACTGAGTTTCTCGGATATACTGGATGATCCCTCTTGCTATTCCTCGCGCCAAGGCCTCTTGATAGGCGCTTGAACGCAACCGTCTTTCCTCTTGAGGGTTGCTAATAAAAGATGTCTCCACAAGGATACTTGGCATCCGTGCACCGATTAGAACAAAAAATGGGGCCTGTTTTACTCCAAGGTTTCGAATGTTTCTATAGCGTTTCTTCAAGGTTCTAATCAGACTATATTGAACCTTTTTGGCAAGTCTTGAAGATTCATTTACCTTACTATTTTTTAATATGTCATTGAGAATGCTTTTCAACTCACTTATCCTTTTTTTAGATGTAGCATTCTCTCTTGCTGCCACTCTCATGGCATCTTCATCCAAGGCAAGATTGAGAAAATACGTTTCAATACCTCGAAGTCTGCGAGTAGGCGCTGCATTGGCATGAATAGAGATGAAAAGATCCGCCTTATTTGCATTGGCAATGGCTGTCCTTTGAGTTAAAGGCAGATACCTGTCAGACCGCCTTGTCATTATAACCTTGCAGTGTAATTCCCTTTTCAAGATCCTGGCGAGTTTCTTGGCTATCTTGAGAACTACATCCTTCTCCCTAGTCCCTGAAGGACCAATTGCCCCAGGATCCCTACCACCATGACCTGGGTCTACAACTATTGTTTTTACACATAAACCAAGCTGCTGTGCTAAAGAAAGCTTACCTTTGGAACTTTTTTTGCTTCCATAGGTAACCTTTCGGGGTTTTTTAGAGGTGCTCTTTGCTGTGCACTTCTTCCTAGAATAGTGGGTTCCAAAGGCATCGGTTACAATCCGAAACGGATCTTTTAGATAAAAAACCTTGGTCTTTTCCGTTTTTGCAAGATCAAAAACCACCCTCACCGTTTTGGGCTGAAACTGGGCAGCCCTAACAGACCTTAACAATCCGTTGTCGATCTTGATGTATTCTGGAAGACCTATTTTTTTGTAAGCAGGAGAAAGATCTAGATAAAATCTTTTTGGAAGGCCGTGTTTCTTGTCTGCCGGCAGCTCTCCTTGCTTAATAGAGACAGGACCTGAAGCATAAATTACAACTCTAGTGTAGTCTTTGTAAGACCAATACCTGATATCCTTTATGACTGCTGTTTTTTGTGTTTTTTGATTCTTCGCCTTTGTTCTTTTAGCAGAATGAGATTTTTTTACACTTTTCTTTGTTGCATTTGCATCCTTTTTGCTTTTTGAAGGTGGTTTTCTCTTTAAAGTGGTTATGGGCTCCGTCTT
>JAMOUE010000432.1 GCA_027068235.1 Deltaproteobacteria bacterium
TGCATAATCATCAGGCCCTTCAACTCTAATATTGTAGTGACGATAACAATCCTTGGCCGGAACACCTGCCTTGAAACAAACAAGGCTACCAACAGGATCTGCACCAAAAGTATTTGATATATCAATCCCCTCTACATGCTCTGGCAATCTTTTTAAAAAAAGCTCCCTTTTCAGAGAGGCTCGAAGCTCATTCCAGTAGTCCAACCTTGATAGCTCATCACCAAGTTTTTGGCTTGCATTGAGCATTGCAGTTTTGACAAGATTCTTTCTTATGCCCGACTTTGCACATCTAACAGAAACTTTACTACCCTTTAATCTGCTAAGATAGTTTGCTATCTCCTGACGAACATCTTCTGGAATAAATTCTGGTACCACCACCTCCTTTGGAATCTGTGCCTTTGCATAAAATAAGGTCATAAATCTGGAATAGATCTTTTCAACCTTATCCTCTATTCCCATGTCCAGACCAAAAACCTGCTTTGATTTCAAAATACCTTCTCTTACCTTTAAAACGGCTGCTTGTCCGGCCATGTCATGAAGCTCTATAAAGATAACATCCATATCGAGCTTCCTGGACGAAACCACATTCTGGCCCTCAGACATATTTTCTATGGCTCTGATACTGTCTCGAAGTACGGCTGCCCGTTCAAAATCAAGAATAGAGGCAGCCTCTTCCATCTCTTTTTTCAGACTTGAGATCACCCCTGTAGTCTTTCCCCGCAAAAATGCTTTCACCCGTTCAACGTCTCTTTGATAATCATCCTTTGTAATCCTGTTGAGGCATGGAGCACTGCACTTATCAACTTGATACTTGAGACAGGGCCTTGTTCTGGCTTTCATGTAAGAATCTGTACAGGTTCTAAGCCTAAAAAGTGAACATATCAGGTTCATGGTTTTTTTCAGTTCGAGCGAGGATGTGAATGGACCAAAATATAATGCTCCATCTCCTGCCCTTTTTCTTACCATACTGATACGCGGAAAGGGTGATCTTATACCTATTCTCAAAAACGGATAGCTTTTGTCATCTCGAAGTCTAATGTTGTACCTAGGTTTCAAGTCTCCAATAAGCTGGGCCTCAAGTATAAGTGCCTCTTTTTCTGTGGTGGTAATGATGACATCAAGGAAGCGAGCCTTTTGAAGCATGAGCTCAGTTTTGGCAGGATGCACAACTCCAGGTCTTAAGTATGATGAGATACGACTTCTTAGGCTTTTAGCCTTTCCAACATAGATTGCCTTTCCCTGAGCATCCATGAATATATAGACACCAGGCCTCTTAGGAACAAGATAAAGGTCAAAATTCCGATCTAGGGTATATTTTAATGCATTATCCATTGCTTCAACTGGCAAGCATCTCTTTTAACATGAGGGCATCT
>JAMOUE010000433.1 GCA_027068235.1 Deltaproteobacteria bacterium
GCCCTGTTTCTATACAGGTTCAGGCGTTTTATCTTAGAGCTTGTCATATCCTTTTTGGTTCTCAGTTTTGCCTTTTATTGGATAGCCCTAGATATCCTCACACTACTACAAATACATCTTGATCAGAGGCTTGCCTTTTTTGGGGTGATGGAACCCATAGTCTCTTTGATAAAGATTTCTTGTGTGATGTCAGTGATTGTCCTTATGCCGTGGATACTCTTTCGTATCACCCAGGTATTGGTGGCTCACTTTGGTATTACAAAGAGGTTTGGAATAGGGCTTGTTCTATCGGCACTGATACTTTTTTACGCAGGGGCTGCCTTTTGCTTCTTTGTTACGCTGCCATTTGGCATAAATTTTCTTTTGGGCTATCAGTCTGAGCATATAAGGCCGGTTATAAGTGTCGGGAAATTTGTAAACTTTGTAGGTTTGTTCCTACTCGGTTTCGGCCTGATATTTGAGCTGCCACTGATTATGACTGTCTCTTGCCGCCTTGGTTTGTGTTCTCATGAATTTTTCCATAAGGGCAGACGTTACGCCATATTAGTTATTGCCATTCTTGCAGCCATTCTCACTCCCACGCCAGATGTTGTAAACATGGCCCTTATGGGACTGCCTTTATATTTGCTCTATGAAGTTGGCATACTGGTTGCGCGTCTTGGTGCCAAAAATTAGCTTTTGACTTGTACCATTACTTGACAACCACTGTTCAAGACATATATTGTGGCATTTCTAATAAAATTTTGAAGTGATATTTTTTGCCAAAGGGCAAAAAAGTGGAAATATGCAGATAGAAACACGTATTCAGGTAGCAGATATCCCTGAAGAGGGCCTTTTTTTAAATTTCTCTGAGCTGTCTAAGCTTATTCCCGAGGTTGACGACTATGTAAAAATAGGAACTACCCAGGGACGGCTTGAGATACACAAATCTGGCGCCAATATAGAGATAAACGGATGGGTGAAGAGTCAGGTGCATCTGTGTTGTGACAGATGCTTGAAGAGTTTTCCAAAGGAGGTAGAGACCTCTTTTTTCTATCTTCTGCAGCCAAAGGCGGATTTTGGAAGGGATCTATCTTCGGACCATCAGCTTTCTAGAGATGAAATAGATGTTTACTGGTATGAAGATGGCCAGATTTTGGGAGAAGAACTTTTTCGGGAACAGATCCTGCTCCAGCTTCCAATGAGAAATTTATGCAAGGAAGAATGTAAAGGGCTGTGTGCAGGCTGTGGTGCGGATCTTAATGAGGCCAGGTGCCGTTGTAGTGAACAGGAGCCAGAAGGGCCGTTTGCCGTGCTTGCACAACTTAAAGCTACTTCTAAAAATTAAGAGGTGTGTTCAAGGCCAGGTACACAATACAAAATAACCGCAGTTATTTGTATTTGCTATTTTGAGAATTGTTATTGTTTTTGAAATATAACTATTAGTGATTTATTGAAAGACAATTTTTTATTTAGGTAGCCAACAGTTAACGAATAGAACCATTTTAAATATGGAGGAATTAAAAGATGGCAGTACCAAAAAGAAAAGTATCTAGGGCCAGAAGGGGAAAAAGGCGTTCTCATGATGCCTTAAAGAAGCCGGCAGTCTCTATGTGTCCTCAGTGTGCAGAGCCAAAGGCGCCCCATAGGATATGTCCTCATTGTGGAATTTATAAGGGCAAGGTATTTGTAGGAGAGGATGTGGAATAGGTGTCATGACCATAGCTCTTGATGCCATGGGAGGGGATAAAGGCCCCTCCATCCTGGTCCAAGGAGCAGTAGAGGCTGCAAGGGAACTTGGAACTGAGATTATCTTGGTGGGGAAGGAATCTCTTCTTGAAGAGGAACTTGCCAGGGTCGATGGGAAGGATCTGCCCATCTCCATAAAAAATGCTTCTCAGGTAGTTGAGATGGCTGAATCTCCATCAGATGCCCTTAGAAAAAAGAAGGATTCGTCTGTAAGGGTTGCCTTTGATCTGGTAAAAGAGGGTAGGGCCCAAGGCGTTGTAAGCGCAGGTAATTCTGGAGCTACTCTGGCAACGGCAATGTTTATTCTTGGGCGTATCAAGGGAGTCAGGCCTGCAATTGCCACTCTAGTGCCTACCCTTAAAGACCCTTCCCTGATAATTGACGTTGGAGCGAATGTTGACTGCAAACCTCACCACCTGTTGCAGTTTGGCATCATGGGTTCCCTTTTTGTGAAGGAGTTTCTTAAAAAGGAGAGCCCAAAGATAGGTCTTTTGAGTATTGGTGAAGAGGGCAGCAAGGGGAATCAACAGGTAAAAAAGGCGTACGATCTCCTTGCTTCCAGTAATCTCAACTTTTTTGGAAATGTTGAAGGGAGGGATGTATTCCGAGGCGAGGTGGACGTTATTGTCTGTGATGGATTTGTAGGCAACATCTGTCTTAAGCTGAGTGAAGGCCTTGCAGAGACTGTTATTGCTATGCTCAAAAATGAAATAGAAGGCAATTGGCTTGCCATTATGGGATATGGACTGGCAAAAAAGGCCTTTACAAGGTTCAGAAAAAGGGTGGACTATGCAGAGTATGGCGGTGCTCCTCTTCTAGGAGTCAAAGGTACAGCAATAATCTGCCATGGAAGCTCTGAGCCCAAGGCGGTTAAAAATGCCATAGGTGTTGCTCATAATTTGGCCTCTCTCAACCTGGCAGACAAACTGGAGGCGTCCATGTCCAACCGTAAAGACATCCTTCGGATCATTTGATTTTCCAGTTATGACAATCAGGACAAAAATCGTAGGAACTGGCTCCTTTGTGCCTGAAAAGGTCCTTACTAACTTTGATCTTGAAAAGATGATAGATACGAGTGACGAGTGGATCACAACTAGAACAGGAATCAAGGAAAGGCACATATGCAGGGATGGAGAGAATAATTCTGATCTTGCCATAAATGCGGCAAAGGCCGCTTTGGATATGGCAAACATTGACCCGAAGGAGCTTGATCTCATAATTGTAGGCACGCTGACTCCAGATATGCCAATGCCTTCGGTAGCCTGTCTGGTGCAACACGCCCTTGGCGCTAAAAAGGCAGGTGCCATGGATATTTCCGCCACCTGTTCCGGATTCCTGTATAGTCTTTCGGTGGCAGACAAATTTGTCAGGTGCAACCCTGAAGCCAAGATACTTGTTATTGGAAGCGAGGTGCTTTCAAGGCGTACCAACTGGCAAGACAGGACAACTTGTGTGCTTTTTGCAGATGGAGCAGGCGCTGCTGTTGTGACAGGTACGCAGGGAGAAGAAGGAATAGTCTCTACACATCTTCATGCAGATGGAAGTGTGTGGGAGCTTTTGACCATAAGAGGCCTTGGAACCGCTCATCCAGTAGATCAGTCCATCCTCGACAAGGGATGGCAATATATTGAGATGCAAGGGCGCGATGTGTTTAAACATGCTGTCAAGGCTCTGGAGTCGGTTGCCTTTGAGGCCCTTGAGGCATCAGGCTGGAAGATGGAAGACTTAGATCTGCTAATTGCACATCAGGCCAACATTCGGATACTGGAGCACCTGCGTGAACGTTTAGCCCTTCCAAAGGACAAGGTCTTTATCAATATCCACAAGTATGGTAATACCTCAGCGGCAAGCATCCCAATAGCCTTGGACGAGGCTAACCGCCAGGGCAGGCTCAAGCCTGGTGACAAGGTACTTATGATTTCCTTTGGGGGCGGATTCACCTGGGCAGGCGTGACCATGAGGTGGTAAGCTCCAGTCAATTTTATCAAAAGGAAAGAGAGGACTTTTGATGGCAAACGTCAATTATTTTCTTACTGAAGAACAGCAGATGATAGTGGATCTGGCAAGGCAGATCGCTCAAGAGAAGATTATTCCAGTCAGGGCAAAGCTTGATGAGACAGAAGAGTTCCCGTGGGATATCATGAAGGATTTGGCCCAGGCAGATCTGTTTGGCCTATATATACCGGAAGAATATGGCGGCCTTGGTGGAGGATGTTTCGAGAATTGTCTTGCTGTGGAGCAGCTTGCCTATGGTTGTATTGCTGTAACTACCACATTTGCCGCAAGTGCCCTTGGTGGCTATCCCATTGTCATGTATGGAAGTGACGAGCAAAAGCAAAAATACCTGCCGGATATTGCCTCCGGAGCAAGGTTGGCAGCCTTTGGTTTGACAGAGGCTGGTGCCGGAAGTGATGCTGCTGCAATAAAGACTACTGCAGTGGAAGATGGTGACTATTGGGTACTAAATGGCACAAAACAGTGGATTACAAGCGGCGGTGAAGCAGAAATCTATACGATTATAGCTCTGACAGACAAGAATAAAGGACCACGCGGAGCCTCTGCATTTATAGTTGAAAAGGGCGATGAGGGGTTTTCCTTTGGAAAGAAGGAGAAAAAGATGGGCCTTCGTGCCTCGGCAACTAGAGAGCTGGTCTTCAACGATTGCCGCATACCCAAAGACAGGCTCTTGGGACGAAGAGGGCTTGGTTTCATCATAGCGATGAAGACCTTGGATTTAGCACGTCCTGGAATAGGGGCAATAGGCGTTGGCCTTTCTCAGGCTGCCCTTGATGAGTCAGTTATCTATGCTCGTCAGAGGGTCCAGTTCGGCCAGCCCATTATATCTTTTCAAGCCATTCAGCACATGCTTGCAGACATGGCTACCCAGATAGAAGCAGCTAGAGCCCTAGTCTATGCTGTAGCCCGTACAATAGATTCTGGTGAAAAGGATATCTCCAAGATTTCTGCTATGGCAAAGCTCTTCCCCACGGATATAGCCATGAAGGTTACAACCGATGCTGTGCAGATACTTGGAGGCTATGGATACATGAAGGAATATCCGGTTGAGAAGATGATGCGGGATGCAAAGATCCTGCAGATCTATGAGGGCACCAACCAGATCCAGAGAAATGTTATTGGTCAAGCTCTCAACAAGGAATACGCAAGAAGAAAGTAGCCATGAATATAGTTGTATGCATAAAACAGGTTCCAGATGCTGAAAGTGTAAAGTGGGACCACAAGACAGGAACCCTTATAAGAGACGGTGTTAAAAGCGTTATCAATCCCTTTGATTATCATGCAATAGAGGCGGCCCTGACCTTAAAGGACGAACTTGGGGCTACTGTAACGGCAGTAACCATGGGCCCACCCCAGGCTCAAGATGCCATCAGAGAGGCCATGTCTATGGGGGTGGATAAAGGGGTTGTGGTCTCTGACAGGGTCTTTGCAGGCGCAGATACCCTTGCAACTACCTACACTCTTTCCCAGGCTATAAAGAAGCTTGGAAGTGTTGACGTAGTATTTTGCGGCAAGCAGGCAATTGATGGCGATACTGCCCAGGTTGGGCCGGGCCTTGCGGTACGTCTTGGCATACCTTGTGTTACATACGCATCTGAGATGGATGTGCTGGATGGCGGCAAGGGGCTTAGGCTTAAACGTATGAGCGAGAGCGGCTATGATATAGTTGAGGTTGATTTTCCTGTGCTTGTAACGGTTCTCTCCTCTTTAAATACGCCAAGGGTACCCTCATTAAAGGGTAAAATGAGGGCCAAGAAGGCTGAAATCCCCATGTGGAGCGCAGCAGACA
>JAMOUE010000434.1 GCA_027068235.1 Deltaproteobacteria bacterium
TTAGGAATTGAGACCTCTGAAAAATCCCTCTAAAGAGGTATAATAACACTAAAGCAATAAAAGAGGAGAGAAGAAGATGTCCACACCCAGCTTTTTCGATTATGCTATGGAGAATAAAGGTGGTAAGAAGAGCCTGAAGTTCCTTGAAGAGATGAAAGCACATATCCCTTATGAGGCATTAGAGAGACTCCTGATCGAAGAAGGTGTGTATAAACCTAAAGAGCCGGGAAGCCCAGGAAGACCTCCTTACCCAAGCAAGATACTGCTTGGGGCACTCTTTTTACAAGCATGGTATGGACTGAGTGATCCAATGACCGAAGAGATGATCCATGATAGACTCTCCTTTAGAAAGTTTTTGGATATCAAAGCAGATGATGATATCCCAGATGAGACAACGATCTGTAATTTTCGTAATGCACTAACAGAGAAGATGCTCTTTGATAAGATCTTTACGATAATCACTAATATTATGAAAGAGCAACGATTGATCCTCAAAGAAGGAAGCATTGTCGATGCAACCTTGATCCATAGCAGTGAACCCAAACGCAGACGGAATGATAAAGGAGAAGTGGTCTCCAACACAGCAGCAGACAAGGATGCCAGCTATACCTCCAAAAGAGGAAGAAAGTATCATGGCTATAAAATACATACAGCAACAGATAAACACGGTATGATCAAACAGGTGGTAACGACCACAGCAAAAGAGTCCGATATCAAACAGCTTGATGATCTTACCCAAGATGAACAAAGCTATGTATTTGCCGATAGTGCCTATATGTCCAAAGAGAAGAAGAGAACCTATAGAGCCAAAGGGATCTTTGGTGGCATTATTGAAAGAAGAGTGAAAGGACAATCAAAACTTCGTCCCAAACAACAAAAGCATAACCAACGCTTTGCATCCGTAAGGGCAATTGCAGAATTACCCTTTGCTTTTATCAAACGACTGATGTGCTATACCCAGACAAGATTCATAGGATTGGAGAAAAATGACCAGTACCATCTCCTCCTTGCTGCAGCCTATAACCTCAGACGGGCACCAGCAATGCAAAGGAAGTTGGAAATGGGCTAAAAAAGGAAAATATGGGTCAAAAAAGGCTCATCATAGAAGCAAAATTTGTGTGATTTCTCTTTAAAATGGGAGAATCATAAGATATATGAATATAAAGAATCCTTTGGATTACTACACTTTCATGCAAATAGTTGAAGGTGGGGTATTTCAGAGGGTTCAATTCCAGATTTTAAATGATCTGTCAACCCTTTTTGGTACAAAGAATCAAGCAGATTCTCTGAATTGAGCCTGCCACCATATAAGTTCCATTTCCAATGGGCTGCAATAGTCATTATAACTATGCAATCTTTTGGTATTGTA
>JAMOUE010000435.1 GCA_027068235.1 Deltaproteobacteria bacterium
GGGGCCATGGCCAACACTTTCCTGCTTGCCAAGGGATTACGTGTTGGAAAATCATTGGTCGAAGAGGAACTGGTGGATACTGCTAAGGCCATTATGGAAAAGGCATCTGAATCAGGCACCAATCTTTTGTTGCCAGTGGATGTTGTCGTGGCAAAGGAGCTGGCCCCGGATGTATCTTATCAAGAGGTTCCTGTTGATCAGGTACCTGAAGATATGATGATAGTTGATATTGGTCCACGTACCATTGAATTGTTTGTTCAGGAAATAAAAAATGCAAGAACGATTGTATGGAATGGGCCAGTGGGTGCCTTTGAGATAGAACCCTTTGATAAAGGGACTACAGAGGTGGCAAGGGCTGTTGGAACTAGTACGGCCTTGTCCATTATTGGTGGAGGTGACACAGGAGCAGCAGTCAAAAAAGCTGGTGAAAGTGACAATGTCTCGTATATATCCACAGGGGGTGGAGCCTTTTTGACACTGCTTGAGGGAAAGGAATTGCCAGGTTTTGAAGCCTTAAAGAGGTGTGCTGGTTCATAGGAGGCTACATGAGCAGAAGACCGCTTCTTGCTGCAAACTGGAAGATGTTTAAGACAGTTTCTGAAAGCAAGGATTATATAGATATTTTTTGTGAACTTATAAAAGATGTGACTGACAGAGATATCCTGATTGCACCAAGCTTTGTATGTTTGCCAGAAATGGTATCGATGCTTCAAGGAACAAACGTACAGGTTGGTGCACAAAATATGTATTTTGAAGAAAAGGGGGCCTTTACAGGAGAGGTCTCTGGGCCAATGCTTTTAGATATTGGGGTGAAAACTGTAATCCTAGGGCATTCTGAGCGGCGCCATATCTTTAAGGAAGATGATGAATTAATTAACAAAAAGATTGTTGCTGCGTTGGGTTATGGAATTACTCCTATATTTTGTATTGGAGAAACTCTTCAAGAGAGAGAAAATGGGCAAACTGGCGATGTCCTGAAGAGGCAATTGCACGTAGGGCTTCAGGGTGTTGCAGCAGTTGAAAATGTCATAGTAGCTTATGAGCCTGTTTGGGCTATAGGAACTGGCAAAACTGCAACACTTGAGCAAATAGAGGATGCACATGTCTTGGTGCGTAAAGAGATAGCCCAGCTTGCTGGAGAAGATATTGCACAAAGCGTAAGAATATTGTATGGTGGCTCGGTCAAACCGGCAAATGTAAAAGATATAATGACGCTGGAAGATGTAGACGGGGCACTTGTAGGAGGTGCCTCGCTCGAGCCAGAAAGCTTTTCAAAGATTGTGCGCTTCGAGCAAAACTAAAACTAATAAATTTAGGATATTGAGTAGATGCAGGCATTTCTGATAGCCATACACGTTATAACTTGTATAATTTTGGTGATTACTGTACTGCTTCAGCAGGGAAAGGGTGCAGAAGTTGGTGCAGTATTTGGCTCTAGTGAGGCTATATTTGGAAGTGCAGGACCTGCTACGCTGTTAAGTAAGATAACTACAGCGTGTGCCATAATATTTATGCTTACGTCTTTGTCCCTAACGTATTTATCTATTCAAAATAGGGGGCAGTCTGTCATGACGCATGTAAAGCAGGTGCCTGTAGCTCCTCCCAGCCTCCCAACACAGGCTATGCCTGGTGCTAATGGAAAGGCGAAGGTTGACTCATCTCGAGTTACACCGTCAGTGGATAAACAAAAACTGAATGGCCAATCAGCTACTAGAAACGCTGTGTCTGAGAAAGAAGACCTGCAAAAGGGTTTGCAACAGCCGGCTGATAGGCAAAATAGTGCACCAGACAAAGGTGCTATACCCAATAAAACACATTAAGATATAGGAGTGCCGAAGTGGTGGAATTGGTAGACACGCTATCTTGAGGGGGTAGTGGGCAACCGCCCGTGGGGGTTCGAATCCCCCCTTCGGCACCAAATCAAAAAATACTACAGGGACGTTACGAATTATTCCTCTTGACATTTTTTCTAATTGGGAATATAAAATCCTTGACATTTTCTGAGCGGAGATTCATTACAGACCTTAATGAATGAACATTCATTTACAATTCACGGGTAGTAGGCAAAATTTAAAAAATCTTTAAAGAAAGGAGAATTAGGGAAATGGCTTTAGTTAATCCACATGGTTCACAGAAGAAGCTTATGCCTCTTCTACTGAAAGGCGCTGAAAGGGAGGATGAGATCGGTCGCGCTAAGGCGATGAAAAAGATCAATATCTCATCAAGGGAATCAGGTGACATTCTTATGCTTGGCATGGGCGCCTTTACACCCTTGAATGGTTTTATGTGCAAGGATGATTACGATGGTTGTGTTGAGGAAATGAAGCTCCGCAAGGTTGATCCTGGCACCATGTGGCCTCTGCCTGTGACTCTTGCAGTAGATGAAGATGTCAGGAAAGAGATTAATGAGGGTGATGAAGTAGCCCTTCATGATAGTGAGACAGGCGAGCTCATGGCTACCATGAAGATTGAGGAGATTTGGGAGCCAGATAAGAGGAAAGAGTGTGAGCTTTGTTTCAAGGGTGAAGGTCCTGACTCTGAAAGATTCTGGGAAGTTGCAGAGAAAGAGCATCCTGGCGTACAGCAGGTCCTTAATGCAGGAAAGTACTATGTAGGTGGCCCAATAAAGGCCCTATCCGAAAAGGACTTTGTCCAAAAGTACGGCGAGGCCTATATACATCCAGAGGTCTCTAGGAAGGTTTTTGAGGATAGGGGATGGAGTACTGTCGCTGCATTCCAGACAAGGAATCCAATCCACCGTTCCCATGAATATCTCACCAAGATTGCTCAGGAAGTACTAGACGGTGTATTTATTCACGCACTCGTTGGTAAGCTGAAACCTGGTGACATTCCAGGAGAGTGGAGAATGAAGTGCTACAAGGCACTTTTGGATAACTACTACAACATGGAGAGGACTGTTCTTGGTGTCTATCCTCTTGAGATGCGTTACGGTGGACCAAAAGAGGCACTGTTGCACGGTGTATTTCGTCAGAACTTTGGATGTTCTCATCTTATCATTGGTCGTGACCATGCTGGTGTTGGTGATTTCTATGGCCTTTTTGAGGCTCAGGAAATTTATGATAAATTGTGGGATGGTGCCCTTGAGCTTCAGCCTTTAAAAATCGACTGGACATTCTGGTGTCATAAGTGTGGAGGCATGGCCTCACTCAAGACATGTCCTCATGACAAGGAAGATCGTGTTGTTGTTTCCGGTACTAAGTTCCGCCGTCTCATGAGTGAAGGAAAGATTGATGAGGTTCCACCCGAATTTTCAAGGCCTGAGGTTCTTGCTATTCTTGCTGAGTACTATTCTGATCCTGAGGCAAGAAAGGTTAAGATTAAGAAGGGTGCATTTGAAGACCTGAAGTAGTTAATAGAAACGCAATATCGGGCGGGTACAGCCCGCCCCTGAACGTGGACGAAAATAAAAAAAGTAGGAGGTATTAAAATGCCAAGCTTTGTCAACCCAGAAAAATGCGATGGTTGCAAAGGTGGGGAGAAGACAGCATGTATGTACATCTGCCCCAATGACCTAATGGTCCTTAATGCTGATGAGATGAGGGCCTATAACCAAGAGCCAGATCAGTGCTGGGAGTGCTACTCCTGTGTAAAGATCTGTCCACAGGGTGCCATTGAGGTACGTCACTATGCTGATATCTGCCCCATGGGAGGTTACGTACAGCCAATGCGCGGTACAGATTCCATTATGTGGACAATCAAGTTCAGGAATGGAAACATGAAGCGCTTTAAGTTCCCAATCAGGACAACTCCTGAAGGTTCAATTAAGCCCTATGACGGAAAGCCTTCACCTGGTGCAGATCAGCTTGATAATGAGCTTCTTTTCACTGAGACAGCAGACAGTGATAGGGCAACATGCAAGCCCTCTGACTTCGATTAATTTAACGGGCTAGCTAGGCTGAACCTGAAAATTTTAGTTAAAAAAATTTTAAAAGGAGGAATAAAAAATGGCATTACCCAATAAACCGACTTGGGAACTTCTGGCAGAGCCAGATCTTACGAAGGTCCCGGTAGAAGAGTATAACTATGACGCTCTCCTTGTTGGCGGTGGTATGGCTTGCTGTGGAGCCGCATGGGAGATAGGGAAATGGTTACCCGATGGAGCAACCTGTTGCCTCGTTGACAAAGCTGCTCTTGAGCGTTCAGGTGCTGTTGCTCAGGGTCTTTCAGCTATCAACACATACATTGGTGAGAATACACCTTCAGATTACGTCCGTATGGTCAGGAATGACCTTATGGGTGTAGTTCGTGAAGACTTGATCTTTGACCTTGGTCGTCACGTTGATGATTCAGTTCACCACTTTGAGGAGTGGGGTCTTCCTATCTGGAAAAAGAAGGGAAGCGAAGGAAAGAAGCTTACCGAGGGTGGAGAGCCTGTCCGTACCGGTAAGTGGCAGATCATGATCAACGGTGAGTCCTACAAGTGTATCGTTGCTGAGGCAGCCAAGGCTGCTCTTGAGGAGAAAGGCTACGATCTCCACGAGCGTATCTTTATCGTTAAGCTGCTTCTCGATGCCAACAAGGAGAATACCATTGCTGGTGCAGTTGGTTTTAGTGCACGTGAAAACAAGGTTTGCATCTACAAGGCCAAGGCAATCTTGGTAGCTTGCGGTGGTGCAGTTAACATTTTCCGTCCACGTTCAACTGACGAAGGTAAGGGTCGTGCATGGTACCCAGTATGGAACGCTGGTTCCACATACACTATGTGTATGCAGGTTGGTGCCGAGATGACCATGATGGAAAACCGCTTCACCCCATCCCGTTTTAAGGATGGTTATGGTCCTGTTGGTGCATGGTTCTTGCTATTTAAGGCTACAGTTACCAACGGTTACGGTGAGCACTATGTAAAGAGTGATCGTGCCAAGGCAGAGCTCGAAAAATATGCTCCTTACGGACTTGCTCCTGTTACACCAACTTGTCTACGTAACCACCTCATGCTCTTTGAGATGAAGGAAGGTCGTGGACCAATCTTTATGGATACAGCAGCTGCTCTTAATGCTTTCCTCGAAGAGAAGAAGGCAGAGGGTATGGATGAGAAGGCTCTCAAGAGGTACTGGAAAGAGCTCGAGAGTGAGGCATGGGAAGACTTCCTCGACATGTCAGTTGGTCAGGCAGGTCTGTGGGCATCAATGAACATTGAGCCTGAGAAGGTTGGTTCAGAGATTATGCCTACTGAGCCTTATATGCTTGGTTCTCACTCTGGTTGCTGTGGTATCTGGGTCAGCGGTCCTAACGAAGACTGGGTACCAGATGACTACAAGTGGGGATACAACAGGATGACCACAGTCAATGGTCTCTTCACCGCTGGTGATGGTGTTGGCGCATCCGGTCATAAGTTCTCCTCTGGTTCTCATGCTGAGGGTCGTATTGCTGCCAAGGCAATGGCTCGCTACATCCGTGATAACGCTGATTTTGCTCCATCTCTCAAGCAGAGCGAAGAAGAGCTCAAGGAAGAGATCTACAAGCCTGTAAAGGTTTACTATGAGCACTATCAGAAGACCA
>JAMOUE010000436.1 GCA_027068235.1 Deltaproteobacteria bacterium
CCATTCTAATAGCCCTTATCACAGAAACAGGAAGAGATAAAGCTGCTGCAATCAAGCCACCAATACTTCTACCCTTAAGTGGCCTAACAGAAAGTACTCTATAATCCCAGGGCCTTTTAGATAAAACACTCTTTTCTACTGGCCTGCCGGTGCCAATCCACAAAACTTCAACTGGGCAAAACGTTGCCATCTCTTCAGCTATAGCAATCCCTGGAAACAGATGGCCACCTGTACCCCCTCCTGCTATTAACAGTCTCACTCTATTCATATTCGTCATTAACATTTATTATTAAAGGCTTTCTCAACCCCTTGCCTATATGCCTGGCCACGCTCTTTGTAGTTTGAAAACATATCAAAGCTTGCGCAGGCCGGAGACAATACCACCACGTCTCCTTTTTTTGCCATAGAACCTGCTTCAACTACGGCCTTTTTCATAACCTCTTGGCCAGACTGCCCTTGAATTACTACAACGGTTTTAAAATAATCCTTAACGCTTTGAGCCATTTCTGTGGCACTCTCACCAATTAACACAAGCCCCCTTATCCTAGCCCCGGTTCCATTTCCAATACTTGCCAAAATCTTGCCAAAATTTGAGAAATCCTCGCCTTTTGCCCTACCACCAGCAATTAAAACTACATTTTCTTCCAATGATTTAAGGCCTGTTATTAATGCATGCAGATTTGTCGCTTTGGAATCATCAATAAAGGTTATCCCATTATAGACACCTATTGTCTCTAGCCGATGGGATGGAGGCACAAAACTCCCCAGTGCCTTTTCAATCTGTTGTAGTTTAGACCCTACACTATGGGCACAAATTATGGCAGCCGTTAGATTTTCAAGGTTATGCCTGCCATTAAGACTCCAGCCAGATATATTTATCTCTAGTTCATCATTACCATAAGGGATGTAAAGTTTTGATGCGGATTCATCACACCTGACATCTTTAAGCATCACTACCTGGCCAACCACATTGAAATCTTCTGCCCCCTTACCAAGAACAGCCACACACTTGTTATCTTGATACTCAAAAAGCCGCTCTTTTGCCCTTTTGTAGCCAGCCATATCCCCATGCCTATCCAGATGATCTGGTGCAACATTTAGGCAGACAGCTGCCTGGAACCTTGGTTTCTTTAAGTTAAGTATATGTGTTTGAGGAAAGTATTCCAGTTGAAAACTGCTAATTTCCAATACGGCACACGTCTTTCCGTCATTTTTATGAAAAAGGTCAAAGAGTGGGGGGGAGATATTTCCAGCACAAACGGCAGTTATTCCAGTTTCATTCAATAGATGAGTAGCAAGGAGTGTTGTTGTGGTCTTACCATTTGTTCCTGTAATTCCAATCAAAGGGCCTGTCCACATGCAAGAGGCAAGGTACAACTCACCAACAACAAATATTCCTCTCTCATTTGCTTCTGCAACCAGTGGATGCGTAACGGGAATTCCAGGACTCACAACCAACATATCAAGAGGTTTCGAAAAAATCTCCTTACCTAATGATGAAGAAAGACATTCAACTCCACTTTCTTCACACCATGATACAAAGGTCTTGTCCCAATCATCCTTGGCCTTATCATCCACACAAATAACCTGTGCACCTTGCTCCCTAAGCCAGCGTGCCGCAGACATGCCTGCCTCTCCCATACCTAGGATGGCAACTTTTTTGTCGTTAAAAGTCAAGTTCAAGTGCCTACCTCAACTTGAGCGTACTTATTGCCACAAGGCCAAGTAGCACGGATATGATCCAAAACCTCACTATAATCTTCGGCTCGGGCCAACCGAGCATTTCAAAATGGTGGTGCAGAGGGGCCATTTTAAAAATACGCCTTCCCTTGGTTATCTTGAAATATCCAACCTGCAGGGCCACTGAAAGTGCCTCGGCAACAAAGACTCCGCCAACTATTGCAAGGAGAATCTCCTGTTTGGACAAGACAGCTACTATCCCAAGCATCCCACCCATTGTGAGAGATCCCACATCTCCCATAAAGATTTCGGCTGGATAGCTGTTGTACCAGAGAAACCCTAGGCCAGCTCCAACCATTGCACCGCAAAATACAGACAACTCTCCTACCCCCGGCACATAGGGAATCTGTAGATAGTTGGCCAAACCGGAGTGACCTGCCAGATAACAAAAAAGCGTGTACACTGCCGAAGAAATGACAAACGGACCTGTTGCAAGTCCATCTAAGCCATCTGTCAAATTCACGGCATTAGAGGAACCGGCCACAACCAGGAAGGCGAAAAATATGTAAAAAAGTCCGAGATCTGGCCGAAGATTCTTGAAAAATGGGACGCTTAACCTAGTATCCCAATGACCACTTTTAATCAAGATAACTGCACAGATGCATACCAGTAAGGCCTGAACGATTAGCTTCCATCTACCTTCTAGGCCATCACTGCTTTTCTTTCGCACCTTTAAGAAATCATCACAAAAGCCAATTGCGCCAAACCCAGCAAGTATGATCATACACACCCAGAGATAAAGGTTTGTAAGGTCTCCCCAAAGAAGGGTTGATGCCATTATTGCAAAATTGATGAGTATGCCACCCATGCTGGGCGTACCACTTTTTTTCAGGTGTCTTTTAGGGCCATCCTCCCTTACTACCTGGCCAAACTGCAACTCTTTTATCTTTCGTATAAACCAGGGACCCAAGAAAAGGGTTATGGCCAACGCAGTGACCGCTGCATAGATGGTGCGGAACGTAATATAGCGAAATACATTTAGTAGAGGGAAATGGATATGAAGTGGATAAAGCAGATGGTACAACATCACTTTCCCTCCACTAGTCTCTGTTTTATTACATTACCAACCTCTTCAAGTCTTACTCCCCGTGAACCCTTGAGCAGAACTACCCTCTTGGTGCCGTTAAAAAAAGTACCTTCCTCTTGTGCCAAAAAAGAGGCGGCCTCTTGTGCATTTTCAAAGGTCAAAATGCGGCTTTCAGCCAAACCTTGCTCTATAGCTCCTTTGGCTATGATTGCAGACATCTTTCCAACTGCAACTAGTATGGATGGATCAATGGAAGCAGCCTTTTTTCCAAGCTCAAGATGGAATCTTTCCGTTTGCTCTCCAAGCTCTAGCATGTCACCAAGTACCAAATTCTTGCCATATGCCCCTTTAAGTTCCTTTACATATTCAATGGCTGCATCCATAGATGCAGGATTGGCATTGTATGAATCATCTACGATGATCCAGCCTGAAAACTCCTCAATATTCATGCGCCCACTTGGAGGCTCACAAGCCTGAATGCCACGAACTATATCTTTTCTATCGATACCAAGGCCCATACCAACAGCAAATGCACCTGCTATATTGTACACATTGGCCTTTCCAAACAGTTTCGACTGCACCTCCACATCCTTTCCATCCACCTGAAATTGCACAAACAATCCCTCTCCAGTAAAACGCCACGCCTTCACCACAACGGCATGATCAATACCAGCCTTTTCTGCCTTTTCTGCATCAAATCCAAAGCCCCACTTGATGGAGGCCCGGGTACGTTTCAAATTCTCTAATATCAATTCATCATCAAAATTCACTACAGCCGTGCCATGTACCGGTAGGCTTTGAAGCAAAAAGCCCTTTTCATAAGCAATATTCTCAATACTTCCCAAACCTTCCAGATGTACTGGCCTTATACAGGTAACAATTCCAATCTCTGGCCGTGCTATCTGGCAAAGGCGCTCTATCTCACCAGGGACATTCGTCCCCATTTCCAAAACGGCCCACTGTGTACCAGGCTCCATAGAAAAGATAGTAAGAGGAAGACCGATGAGATTGTTGAAATTACCCTTGGTTGCGCCGGTGCGAAAAGCTGTAGCCACCACTGACGAAACAAGTTCCTTGGTTGTGGTCTTACCACAACTCCCTGTTATGCCAATGGTCTTCATCGCCAAAAAACGCCGATACCACGACGCAAACCCACCCAAAGAAAAAAGAGTGTCTTCTACCTGCACAACTGGACCAAACTCGCTATCACAACGACCAACTTCGCACACAGCCCCTACAGCACCACTTTCCAGGGCCTTACTTACAAAACGGTTTCCATCAAACCGTTCTCCCCGAAGCGCCCAAAATATGGCACCGCTTTTAACCGCCCTGCTATCAGTCGAAATGGAATTAAATTTTATAAATTGATGTCTCTTCTGACACTGTCCCTTTGTCACGCTAGCGATATTTCTCACAATAGGATGAAAACCATCTATTTCACGCTTACGATGCGACAACTTGGCGATTTCAAGACCTTTTTTCAGTACCTGCCTATCATCAAAAGGCAATTTCTTGTTACCAACCACCTGGTAATCCTCATGGCCTTTTCCTGCCACAAGTATTATGTCAGCAGTTTCTGCCTGGGCACAGGCAAAATAGATGGCTTCTTTTCTATCTTCAATTACACGCACCTTGGATAACAGGTCTCCATCTATCCCATCGAGCATCTGATCTAGAATTTGAGATGGATTCTCTGTGCGTGGATTATCAGAGGTGAATATTGATAAGTCAGAATATTTTGCAGAAATATGGGCCATTTCTGGCCTTTTGCCCTTATCTCGATCTCCACCACAACCTATCACTGTTATGATGCGTCCTGACCCCTTAATCTCATGTAAGGCCTTCAAGACACTCTTTACTGCATCGGGCGTATGTGCATAATCAACCAAGGCTGTTGCAGTTCTCTCACCCTTGCCAACTGGTTCAAGCCTTCCAGGAATCATCTGCAGGGACTCTATTCCCTCTTTTATGGCCTTTAGAGGAATATCAAGGGCTGACGCAACCCCAATAGCTGCCAATATATTGGAAAGGTTGTGCCTTCCAATAAGGGGAGAATATATATTTAAGATATCACCTTTAACATCTATTTTAGCCCTAATCCCACCTATATTGAGTTCAAATTCCCTTACCGATACGTGCGCTTCATTTTCAGAATCAAGGGCGTATGACAACTTAAAAGGGGCCCGGCGTTCCCAAAGCCTTTTACCGTATGGATCGTCCAGATTTATGACAAACCGCTTGGAAAATTCTGCAGTAAACAAACGGCTCTTTGCCCTAAAATAATCTTCTAGGTCCTTATGATAATCTAGATGATCCCTTGTCAAGTTGGTAAAAAGTGCTACTTCAAATGAGCAGCCTTCCACCCTACCTTGATCAAGGGCATGTGAGGAAACTTCGGTAATAACATATTGGGCTCCTGCATCCAGGGCCTTTTTCAAAAACGAATGAAATGAGACACAGTCTGGAGTTGTAAGTGCAGAGGTAGTTTCATGGTCACCAATTCTTTGACATATTGTCCCTGAAACGGCGGTTTTCTTTCCATATGCCTTTAGAATAGCTTCTATCAAGTAAGAACATGTAGTCTTACCATTTGTTCCTGTGATTCCTATGACCTCGAGCTTAGAGCTTGGCTCATCGAAAAAGGCGCTTATAACCTTTCCTGCCACCCTTTTGATATCCTCTACAAAAATGAGGGCTACGTCTTCTGGTATTATCTCCCTGGCCTTTGCAGAGTATTCATGTGGAACCA
>JAMOUE010000437.1 GCA_027068235.1 Deltaproteobacteria bacterium
TATTTCAGGGCATGCTGGTGGAACACATATGGCATCTATTCTTGATGCTGCAGACGAACTTATAGAGAATCTTAACGAAAGTAAATTTGCAGTTCTTTCTATATTAGATCTTGTTGCCTCGTTACCCCAAGGTACAGTTGTGACTAAGGGAGATGCTCATGCAGGAGAGGTGGAAACCTCCTTAATTCAGCATCTTTATCCAGAGTTAGTACAAGGTACGAGCCCTAAGGAATTCCCCTCTTTTCCAAAATTTATTGTAGCAAGAAACAAGTTGAAATTTTGGCCAGGCGGGGTATGGGGAGATCCAACATTTGCAAGTCCTGAAAAAGGTAAGAAAATCATAGAATTTGAGTCCAAAATGCTTTCTGACATAATTGAAGAATTGGAAAATTTCGAGGAATAAGGAGCAGTCTATGAAGCATATTAAATTTCCATTGCTAATTACAGTATGTCTGGTGCTACTTATTTTGATGCCTGCGTGCCAAGGAAAGACTGAAATGTCTATGGCTCCAGAGTTTACCCTGCTGAATCTTGCAGGAAATACTGTCAACCTTTCAGATTATAGTGGTAAGGTAGTACTCATAAACTTTTTTGCTACTTATTGTCCTCCTTGTCGTATGGAGATCCCTGATTTTGTAAAGCTTCAGAAAGAGTTTGGTCCAGAGGGTTTCGTCGTTATTGGAATTTCTGTGGACAATGATGGCGAACGTGTCCTGCCTCCTTTTGTAGAAAAACTTGGAATCAACTATCCAATTCTTCTTGCCACCTCGAAGGTGTTACAGGATTATGGAAACATATATGCGTTGCCAGTTACTTTCATACTGGACAAGAATCACAAGATTGTACAAAAAATTACCGGGATGGTTAATGAAGAAGAACTCCGGCCAATTATTGAGGATCTGTTAAAAGAGGGTAAAAAGAAGGAATAAATCGGCGGAGATCTCTAAAAGGAAGTTAGGCCACGATTTTTACTAGAGGTGGGCCATCTTCAACATGCCCTACGATAGATGTCTGTTTGTGCCCTTGCGCCTTGAGTTTTTTAACAAGTTCCTGTGCCTCAGGGTCTTTTATGGCAATTAATAATCCACCTGAGGTCTGGGCATCAAAGAGGATTGTTACTAAGTCTTCATGAACCTTTTTGGAGATTTCGTATGATTTGGGGCAAAAATCTTTGTTGGAATAATCCCCTTCAGGGATAAAGCCCATCTTCAAATAATCTTCTGTTCCTTTTATAACCGGAACCTTGCAAGCCTCTATAACTAATAGACACCCACTGGCTGTTGCCATCTCAAGAGCATGTCCGGCAAGCCCAAAACCTGTTATATCAGTAGCACCAGAGGCACCAAGCTCAACCATGAGTTCAG
>JAMOUE010000438.1 GCA_027068235.1 Deltaproteobacteria bacterium
CCAGGATGTGCACTGGTCTAGTGCAAGCTTTGGCTATTTTCCTACATACACCCTTGGAAATATCTATGCAGCCATGCTTAGAGAGGCGTTACTAAATGAGATTCCAGAAATGTGGGAAATAGTTGAAAAAGGAACATTTCAGCCTATTTCCACTTGGCTACGAGGCAAAATACATATTCATGGACAAAGATTTAAACCAGCAGAGCTTATCACCAATGCCACAGGAAAAGAGATCTCTTCCACACCACTTATTCGGTATCTTGAGGAAAAATATGACAAGATTTGGTGATAAAAAAATCGATATGGCTTATAGGCTACTTTAAAAATGAGATACAATAACAGACCTTGCCAATTCCAATGAATAGATAGCCTTTTGGAAACCCTGTTTCATTTCAATAAGCCTTGAAACAAGCCATGGTTTAAGTACAAGATAAAAAATGAGAAGGGGCATATTGAGGCCTCCATTTGACTTTACACATTGTGTAACTACAGGTGGCAAGACCTGATTTACGCTATCAGATATAGCCTTTACCGCAAGAAAAGGAATATTAGCATTCTGGCATATCTCAGATATAAAAAATGCCTCCATATCAACAAGGTAGGCACCTGTATCGAAGTGAAGGGCCCTCTTTTTTTTAGGCGTAGCTATTACCTCATTAGTAGTTAAAAGAGTTCCA
Organism: Deltaproteobacteria bacterium; assembly: GCA_027068235.1. GTDB lineage: Bacteria > Desulfobacterota > Dissulfuribacteria > Dissulfuribacterales > QOAL01 > JAADCZ01. Next base: position 678 of record JAMOUE010000438.1, read on the forward strand.
TCTTTTACCTTTATCCCTGATGCAACAAGGAGTTTAAAAAGTCTATTTCCAAGATTCACATCAACCCGATAATCTTTTGATGTTTCCCCTTTTATCTTTGAGGGACATACCAGGGAGCCTGAATCAAGATCCTCAACTAGGGAGCCTGCCACCCCTAAATTTAACAACATACTTGCACCACACTCCAAAAGGAATTGTGAGCCGGCCCTGGCCCTTTCTGCTCCAGGCCCTGTAACTACTGCCCAAAACACCCTATCTCCAAAACGCTCAACCTTGGATAAAAATGGACCGGACTTACTCCAGCCCTTGGAACCCAAAATAGAAAAGGCCTCCTGCTGCAGCGCAACTGGAAGGCCTATTATCTTTTTCATGTAACAAAAGACCTACTTGTAAATGACTCTACGGTATCTGCCTGTAGGGCTCAAAAAAAATACCTCTTACAAACCCTATTTTTTGATCTGTTTGAGTCTGTATTGGTAGTAGGCCTGTCTTATGGAGACATAAGGATCTATTGCCATCTCCTTGAAGCTTTCATACTCACCAAGCCTTAGAGATACGTCGTTAATCTTTCGGAAGGCAGACCGCCCCATGCTTTCCCAAGTATTCATAAAGTAATTAGGCGGATACATAAAGGAATCCGCAGCAGAACCTGCAGCATCCCTCAAGGATGAAGGTCCTAGAAATGGAACAACCAGATAGGGACCAAAGCCAATACCGTAATGGGCCAAAGTTTGGCCAAAGTCTTCAGGACTTTTGGGCACGTTGTAATCATCAAGGGCTGCATCCCTGAAACCAAGCCCTCCGGCAGTGGTGTTTATTATAAAACGAGCTATCTCCCGCCAAAAACCTACAAGTTTACCTTGAAGCAAGCAGTTGGCGGCCCTTACAGGCGTATATGCATTGGAAAAAAAGGATCTTATGCCCTTTCTTGCAACCTCTGGCATGATTTTATTATAGCCTTTACATACAGGCTTGAGAAACCAGAAGTAGAGCTTATCGTTGAATTTATAAAAAAATCTGTTGACCGGCTCCAGAGGGTCAGAAATATCTTCCATAGAATCATCTGCGTCTTCAGAAAGATAATCTTCTCCAAGAATCCAGTCCTCGTTGTCTTTAGTCTCTACACTTCCCTTGGCTACCTGAAGCTTATCGTCTGCCGACATGGACAAACCAGGATATGATCCCACCAGAAAAAGGGCCATAAAAAACACTGTTAATACCTTGACTGCTATTCTAATAGTTTTCATGTTTTGTCGTTTCATCAATAAATTCCTTGAGTTTACAAAATCACTTCTTAATATTTAGGCGCAAGCCTAACAGAAAATTATATAACACAGGCTCTTTATTTACAAGAAAGAGGACCTTCTAATTTTTTTATCGGTATTGATTTCTGCTCCTTGACCATTCGGAGGAATTTTGATGAAGGCTTTTGTTACAGGAGCCACAGGCTTTGTAGGCTCAAGCGTTGTAAGGCTTCTTTTAGAAAAGGGATACCAGGTCGGTGTGCTTGCCAGAAAAAAAAGCAACCTTACAAATATTGAAGGCCTGCCTGTCAAGATACATTTTGGAGATTTAAAGGACAAGACAGGGCTAATAAATGCCTTAGAAGACTATGATTACCTTTTCCATGTTGCGGCAGACTACAGACTTTGGGTACCAAAACCAGATGAAATCTACCAAAACAACGTTCAAGGCACAAAAAATATCATGGAAGCTGCAAATCAGGCAGGGGTCAAAAGGATTGTCTATACCAGCAGTGTAGCCACCCTTGGACTCAACAAAGATGGCAGCCCGGCCACTGAGGAAACCCCGGTCAGTTTCCAGGATATGATTGGGCATTATAAAAGGTCCAAGTTTCTTGCAGAGGAAGCGGTTCGCTCAATGGTGCAAAAAGGTCTCATCGATGCAGTAATTGTGAATCCTTCAACCCCTGTAGGGCCTCGGGACATAAAACCAACACCAACTGGCAGAATGATCCTTGAGGCTGCCCAAGGCAAGATGCCTGCTTATGTAGATACTGGCCTTAACATAGTGCATGTTGACGACGTGGCCAAAGGACACCTACTGGCACTTAAAAAAGGTAAAACAGGGCGAAGATACATTCTTGGTGGCGAAAACATGACCCTAAAAGAAATATTTGAGACCATTGCCTCTATTACAGGCAGAAAGCCACCTGTAATCAAGCTTCCTCACAACCTTATATTGCCTCTTGCGTATATCTTTGAGGCCATATCCAGGATTAGTGGCAAAGAACCACTGGCAACTGTGGATGGAGTAAAACTTGCCAAAAAGAAGATGTTTTTTTCCAGTGCAAGGGCACAAAGGGAGCTTGGCTACTCCTACCGGCCCGCGCGCCTAGCCATTGAAGACGCTGTAAAGTGGTTCAAAGATCAAGGCCTTTTGTAGTGAGAACAAGGCACGTCAAATGAAAAAAACAGGATACCTGCTCTTTGCCTTTGGCATAAGTCTTCTCATTGCAATCCTTGTTTACTTTGGCATTGGAGACATATTCAAGGCCCTTGAGGCCGCTGGTTTTGGCCTTATTCTGGTAGCCGCCTCTCATATCGCCCCTTTGTTTCTAGATTCTATTGCCTGGCAACTTCTCTTTATCGGACCAAAGGTACCTCGCTTGCCCTTACTCATAAAGGCGAGATGGATAGGTGAGTCGATAAACTCACTTCTTCCTGCAGCACAAATAGGTGGCGATCTGATACGGGCAAGGATGCTTGCAGTCAGGGGCTATCCTGTTGCAGAGGCTGGGGCCAGTGTGCTGGTAGAAATCACTGTAGCCCTTATGACCCAGCTTATCTTCTCTCTGGTTGGAATTGGCGGACTGATATATCTAGGCAATCACAACCTTGTGAAACAGGCCATCATTGCAGTTGCAGCCTTGTGCCTAGGTGCTGCAGGATTTTTTGCAGTACAAAAAAAAGGCATGTGGACAAAACTCCTGGACATCATGTCCATTGTATTTAGCAAGGAGAAGCTGGAAGGCCTTGCACCAGATGCCAAGGCCCTTGATGAGGCCATAAGTAAACTTTACAGCCAAAAAAATGTCATTTTCAAATCGAGCATATGGCGCCTTGTTGGGTGGTTTTCCGGGGCCACAGAGGTCTGGCTTGCCCTGAAATTTCTAGGCGCAAATACTGGCATTTTTGAGGCCGTTCTTTTGGAAAGTCTGGGGCAGATAATCAGAGGAGTCGCCTTTTTAGTTCCGGGAGCCTTTGGGATACAAGAAGGTGGCTTTGTCCTTCTTGGAAGTCTTATGGGGCTGACACCAGAGATCGCCCTTGGCATGTCATTGTCAAAAAGATTCAGAGAGCTTGTGCTTGGAATTCCAGGTCTTATTGTTTGGCAAATAGAGGAAGGTAAACTTGCCTTTGGCCGAAAAAATGCAAAGAAAAATGCAGCAAAAGATGGAAAAGGAGTAGATAAGTCATGAAAAAAACTGCTATCAGCAACATACTGGCAACAATCCTTATAATGCTTTTTATCCTTTCAAGTGCGTCCTTTTCAATGGGTAAAGAAATTAATGCACACAAGGCAACAACCATTCAGGATGCCAATGAATCTGCCATACAGGTGGTTGAAAAATTCCATTTGCTACTTCTAGAATCCATGAAAATGGGAGACAATGCAACATGTGCTCAACGCTACAAATTACTTGCCCCATACATCAAAGACCATTTTGACTTTCCATTCATAAGCCGAATAGTCCTTGGAAGACGTCACTGGAAAAAGATGGATCAAGACACAAAAAGAAGATTTATAGATGCCTTTGCAAAAATGACCATTGCAACCTATGCAAAACGCTTTGATTCCTACTCTGGAGAGCGTTTCGAGACGGTTTCATCTGGCAGTGATAAACGGGGGCACTTTGTTGTAGAGGCCGTCTTGATCAAACCTGACAACGAAAAAATAGGTTTTAGATATATCTGCAGAAAGGTTGGAAACAGATGGAAGATAGTGAGCGTATCTGCCAAAGGGGTAAATGACCTTTCTGTTAAAAGGGCCGATTACAACAATTTTCTGAAAAAACATAGCGTGGATGAACTCATTTATTGGCTTGTGGCACAATCAGAAAAATGTCTGGCAGAGAAGAAATAGCTACGATGCTTAGTGGTCTTTCGCTTCCTATAGAGGCGATATTTTTTGATTATGGGGGCACACTCGATGCCCCCGGCATTGCCTGGAAAGAACGATTTTATCCACTATATCAAAAACATGGCGTCTGCGTAGATATATCAACCTTTACCAGGGCCTTCTACCATGCAGATGATAGCCTGGTAGAAGAAAACCCTTCCTCCTTAAATCTGACGCAGATAGTCCATGAACAGGTATCTAGGGTACTTCATTACCTTGAACGCTATGATCCAAAAATAAAAGCAAAGATTGCCGATGAATTTGTATCAGACAGTCTTAGAAACATAAGGAACAACCTTACTGTTCTTAGAGAACTCAAAAAAAGATATAAACTTGGAATCATTTCCAATAATTATGGCAATCTCAAGGCTATCTGTGACGAAACAGGACTTTCAGAGGTAATGGATGTCCTGGTTGATTCAAATATAGTGGGATATGAAAAACCTGATACAAGAATCTTCCTGGAAGCCCTCAAATGTGTTGACATTGAGCCTTCTAAGGCGATTATGGTAGGCGACAATGTAAAGCGGGATATTCATGGCGCCCTAAACGTAGGAATGCAGCCAATACTTATATCTAGTGGCAATCTTCCTGCAGATGTGACTGTACCAGATGTCCCTGTGATAGAAAGCCTAAATGAACTACAGTTTTTTTCCAAATGAGATCACTGCTGTTGCATAAATTT
>JAMOUE010000439.1 GCA_027068235.1 Deltaproteobacteria bacterium
TTTTTTAGGAATAATTCTCCTAGGTTCGCTTCAAAATGCTTCTGCCTTCCTAAGTCTCCAGTAAAGATTGAGCATGTTGTAAGCAAAACACGTCAAAAACAAATGAATTTCATTGGCCATAAGCCCTGCATACTTTGCTTTGGCTCGATTAAGATGTAAGCTGAATATCCCAAACACCCTCTCTACCCTGGATCTCACTCGCGAGAGGATGCGGTTACGTCTGTCTCTTCTGTCTACTACTCAAACCCTTGTTGCGACCGGCCTTGGCCAAGATCCCGTAAAATTTTCCTTCTTGACGATACTTCTTCTTGAGAGATTTTTATCATAAGCCTTGTCTGCAAATACGGCCTACTCATGGCCCTCCATAAGCTCATCCATCACCTGAGAATCATGCACGTTAGCTGGCGTGCAAATAAATTCCGAGACAAATTCAGATCTCGGATCAACGGTAATATGATCCTTGTAGCCGTAGACTGTTTTATTTCTCCTTTTAGTGGGGAAAGAGACATCGTCATCTTTGCCGGGGCTTTCTTGCCGCTTTGACCAGACGAGCATCAATGATTTTACCAGCTTTGAGTTCAAAGCCTTTTTGGCTTATTTGGCGCTTGAGCTCATCGAAGCATCGGCGGTAGAAGTTCATGGATTTGAGGTCAGATCGGAAGCGGGAAATGGTGGAATAATCGGGACAGGGTTAATAGCGGAGAGGCAAGGAAGCGGCCCCTTGATCATGAGTTCCATTTCGGGGTCGGAATGGTCATAAATTTGTTGGATGATGAGGATTTTAAGCATCATGACGGGGTTAAAGGATTACGACCAACCTTGGCGGGGTGCAGGGAGCCAAAGGTTTTTCTCAAAAGGCTGCCAGTCAATGAGTTTATTGATGCGAGAGAGAATGTCATCAGTAGATTTTGATAGGTGAGGTGTTCGTCGATAGTAGCTATTTCTTGTTTTCTATTGAACATTTACTGGTGCATTTGGCTTAAGTTTAGCATGACAAATATTAAAAATCAAGAAATTTTTGCAAAGGTCTCCACTAATACATCTGTAAAGAATTTTTCCAATTCATAAAGCGTGAATATAGATCAGAAGGTAATTTCTTTAAAACAAGATCTGCGCTTTTTTCTTTGCTGAAAATAAAGGTAAAAGTTTCCGTTTTCTCTGGCTCAGAATTTTGATAGTTAAACCAGCCTTCGTCAGAAATCAAAGCTCGGTTACACCAATTATGAAATATATTATTTAGATTTTGAGCGGTTATAAAATCTCTGAATAGATCAAATTCCCAATATTTCTTTTGTGGAGTTTTAGGATGTACACATATAAATTCTAAAGTAAAATCTTCAGAACAGTTAGAAAAGTTTACTT
>JAMOUE010000440.1 GCA_027068235.1 Deltaproteobacteria bacterium
ACCACTCTACTATGCGTGTATATGAAGACCCTTCTGACTGAAAGGCCTTTTGAGGCCGCGTACATTCACAAGAGGTTTCGCTATCGATCTCTTTTAGAATATTTTGCAAGATCTTATCTGACGGAAGGGACGTCCGTCTTTCCATGGCCTTGAAGGCTTCTTTTAGCTTTATACCCTCATCAAGCTCCTCTTTAAGTTCAGGGTATTGCTCAATAGCCTTTTCCAGCTCTTTGGCCTTTTTCTCATGCAGATTTCCTGCAAGATATTCAGGTATTAATTCTTTATATTTATCAATATCCTTATGTTTCATGCTAATGCCTTATTCAAATATTTTTTTAGAGCCTTCTTGGCATGAAACACCCTTGTCTTTACAGTGTTTAAAGGTATTGAAAGCAACTTTGAGATCTCCTCATAGGTAAGCTCATGGAAAAATACAAGCTCGAGGATCTCCCTGTGCTTCCGAGACAGTCTTTTAAGTCCTTTTTGAAGTAATTCGAGATTTTCAAATCTCTTAGTAAACTCTTCAGATTTTTCATTTTTAAGGTTGTAAAAATTATCAATATCTTCAAAGTTCCGTTTTTTACTTATAAACTTTAGGGCCAGATTTCTGGCTATACCCAAAATCCATGTTATAGCCTTGGATCTTCCTTCAAATTTTGCTGCACTCCTCCAGACCTGCACAAAGGTGTCCGAAAGAATATCCTGGGCCGCCACCTCATCTCTTACAAGGGTCAAGATGTAAAAATAGACCCTTTTATGAATGGTCTTGTAAAGAAGGCCCAGGGCCTCCTTATCATTGGCAGCTATACGGCCCAAAAGGGCCTCTAGATCTATCATCAATTTAGACTATTCTTAACTGTGTTCCCCTTTGAGTTCACAAGGTTCAAAAAAAAATCTCCCTACCCCAATAAAGATAAATTTGTAAGACTAATTTTTTCTATTATGTTTTTAGACTTTGAAGGAAGGATTGTCAAAAGTAATTGAATATTAACTACCAAGAAGAAAAAAACATTTGATTAACCGAAAAGGAAGGGAAAAATTGGTGGAGGCGGCGGGAGTCGAACCCGCGTCCGAAAGCATTCCACTCAAGCGTCTACGTGCGTATCCCGGTTTTTTTATTTTCGCCTGGAAAGCCCCAACCGGGCAGGGTCTTTCCGAGGCTAACCTGCCAGATGTTTAACCCTTTCCAGTGCAGGTAACTGGATCGGGCGAGCCTGTTAGCTTGGCGCCCTACAGGTCCAACAGGCAGGGCCTGCAGGACGTGGCTGACTATGCAGCCAGTGCGTACTCGTATTCAGAGTCGGCGTTTGTGTTTTTTCCGCGTTTTTAACGAGGTCGCGGACCCCGGCACG
>JAMOUE010000441.1 GCA_027068235.1 Deltaproteobacteria bacterium
CCATCAAAGATAGTGTCCTTAAATGTTCGCAATTTCAAATAACACCCACTTATCAAGCTGCACTTTGCAACAACTCTTCACGTTTAATCATCACCAATTCCAGTTTTTGTGGCTGAATATAGCTTCGTTCTACCTCCCACTCTTCAGTATACTCCATAAGATAAGAGGTGAGTAGCCTCAAGTATGATTCCCTGCTGGGGAATATACCTACAACACGACTCCTGCGTCTTACTTCTCTATTGAGCCTTTCAAGTACATTGGTAGAACTAATACGCCTATGGTCAATAAAATCAAAGTGAAAGAATTGGAGACTATCTTCTAGCCCCTCCTCAAGACACTGTATTGCCTCAGGGTAGCGTGTTTGATACTCTTGTATAAAGATATCAGTTTGAGTGCGTGCATCTTCATAGGTCTTTTGTAGCCATATTTGTTTGAGTCTATCAGAGAAAAGTACTTTACTTTTAGGGGAGACATAAGCTAAAATATTACGTATGAAGTGCACTTTGCATCGTTGCCATGAAGTGCCTGTGAGTTCTGACTTTACTGCATTTTGGATACCTTGGTGTGCATCTGAGATGACAAGGGCACATGTTTGCAAACCTCTTTGTTTTAGCTTTTTAAAGAAAGCTCTCCAGCTCTCGTTGCTTTCACTGTAAAAGGGCTCTATTGCCAGTACTTCTCTTTTGCCATCCATGCCAACCCCATAGGCTATCATCATAGCGGTGGAGACAACTCTTTTGTTGGAGCGTATCTTCTCGTAGAGGGCATCTACATAGATAAAAGGATACTCTGATTGTAGAGGTCTGTTTCTAAAAGTCTCTACTTGTTCGTCCAACCCTTTGTTTATTTGTGATACCTGTGAAGCAGAGATACCCTCTATACCCATCTCTTTGGCAAGGCGTTCTATCTTTCTTGTAGATACTCCATTGATATAGGCTTCTTGGATAATACCTATGAGAGCCTCTTCACTTCTTTTTTTAGCTGTTACAAAAAATGGCACATAACCTCCTTGCCTTAGTTTGGGCACCATGAGGTACATGGTTCCCATTCTTGTATCAAAGCGTCTGGGTCTATAACCACTAAAATAGGTTTTTCTACTCTCGTTGTGTTCATTTTTATTGGCTCCTGCTTTGTACTCTGCTTCTATCTGCATCAGTTGTTCTGTAATCCATTTGAGCATTGCCAGCATAGGATCTGCTTCCATCATAAAGCCCATCATGACATGCTGAAACAACTCCCGTTCACTTATTTTCATTTTTACTCTCCATTTCTTTCTTATTGAAAGGGTATCGTAAATGAAAATTGCGAACTTTATTTTACACTATCAAACAAAAGGAGCATTTCCTA
>JAMOUE010000442.1 GCA_027068235.1 Deltaproteobacteria bacterium
CAGAACCTATCCATAACAGCAATGTTCTAGTTGTTCATGGAGGTATAGCATCAGGTTCTTCCATGTCCATAGGACATTCCCATACTACACCATCAAAACATAGATTTTTCGTCTATGGAAATGCCCGTGGAGGAACAACTCTTGGCCGCGGCGTGCTTATAGAGGTTGGTTATTTAAAAAGGATACGGCTCTAGGCTTTTGAAAATATCGGAGGTTTAACCCATGGTTAATACTAAAAAAATTATAATAGGGAAGTTTACCCTCATTTTATTCACAGCCCTGTACATAACTGCTTGGACTGCTTGCAGAACCCTGGCTATTGAAATAGATGACCTCCCAATGGAGACTACTGTAAGGGCTGCAGCAGCCAATATCATGTTTGTACTGGATGATTCTGGCAGCATGGACTGGGAATTCATGACTAAAGAGCCAAATGGAATTTTTGACCCAAATAACACAGGCCGTTGGTGGCGAAGTTATCTATATGTTTTCGATTATGATGATTACAGCCCTGATGATGACCATAATTACCATTTTAATCCAGGTTGTCTGGATGATGATGGGAAAAAATTCTGGAAAGGGCAATGGTATGGTTACAACCGCATTTTCTATAACCCCTTCACGGAATATAAACCCTGGCCAGGTGCTTCATATGGCAATGCAGATACTCAGCATCCCCGGTCCAATCCTGTTCACAGCTCTCCCACCTTTGATTTGACTCAGACCTTCTTAGAATTTGGTAGCACAAGCTCATCAGATGACCATGGCAACACCTACACCGAAGCTACCCCTATAGAATGCAATACTTCGTACACCGCCCAATTGGAAACCAACGGAGACCATGACGTTTTCAAAATAGTACTGCAAACCGATGGAAACCTAATTGCAAGAACTCGCAACACTTCAGAATGTACTGATACTATGGGCAGAATATTAGATTCTTCTGGCAATGAATATAGGGCAAATGAATATGCTGATTCATGGACAGATCCTTATAGTGGAGATGGCAATTTTTATGACGATGACTGCATTAATGCATCTTATTGTGATATGAGTTGTGACCCTAATAGAGACAGGAATTTTTATATATCCTTAAACAATGTTCAAGCTGGTACATATTACATTGATGTTAGAGGTTGGAACAGTACCACTGGCTCTTATATCCTTGACATTGCTTTTAGTGGAACATGTGAAACACCCGACCCTTCATTAGAACCAATTGTTATAAAAAATGCCCACTACTTCGTGGTTGATGATACAGACAATGACAACGAATATGACCCTGGAGAAGAGATATATCTTGTAAATTTCAAAAACTTCAGCCCTGTTGAAAGAGAAATTTACAGATTTACAGATGCCAACAGCGATGGGAAGATCGCACAAGAGGAGTTAGAGCTATTAAATACTCCGCCATCATTTTTAATTATACGTACACCTGAAGAGGATCTCCAAAATTTTGCGAATTGGTTTTCTTATTATAGAAAACGGGAATTAACAGCTAAAGCCGCTGTTTCTACGGCTATAGCAAAACTTAGTGGTATAAATGTTGGCTTCTATTCTATAAATGAACGTTTGACACAAGAAGTGCTCAACCTTGATCTTCACCGTGACTATTTATTGGGTGAGCTGTTTGGGCTTGACTCCAATGGCGGTACGCCACTTCGAACTGCACTTTTGAACGTAGGACGTTACTTTGACGCTAATGATGGCAGTACAGGCAATATCGGATCAGCTCCTTGGGCCTCTGAGGCAGATGGGGGAGCCTGTCAGCAGGCCTTTGCCATCGTTATGACCGATGGCTATTGGAACGGAAATTCACCAAATGTAGGTAATGTAGATGGTGATGATGGTGTTCCCTTTGCAGACAATTACTCAAACACATTGGCAGATGTTGCCCGAAAATTCTATGATGCAGACTTGAACAATTCACTTCCCAATATCGTTCCACAAAATGCTTGTGACCAAAACAATAGGCAGCACTTAGTAACTTACACCATATCTTTCGGTCTAGAAGGAGAATTAGTACCTGATTTTAGAAGTTATCATCCATGTATGCTGGATGTTATCAATAGTGAACCTGGTGCTCCTCCACCACCACAATGGCCGAATCCGAATGACTGCAGTGCGTGTGCTAAAAAAATAGATGATCTGTGGCATGCTGGAATAAATGGCCGTGGGGCCTACTATTCTGCAGGCAATCCAGATCAATTGATAGGAGCACTTGAGGCAATTATGGAAAATATCAAGGCCCGGACTGCCTCTGGTGCAGCAGTTTCCATAAATAGCGAAGAGCTTACCACAGACAGTATTCTATACCAGGCCTCTTATGATTCAGCCCTTTGGACTGGCAACCTCAAAGCTTTTAACTTAGACCCCGTTACTGGTGAAAATTCTACTGTATTGTGGGAAGGTCAGTTAAAACTTCTTGACCAGGATTGGGATAGTGGAAGAAGAATTATTACTTCAGATGGCACAACAGGCCACCCATTTCGTTTTAATAATCTGACTACAGCCCAAAAGGATTATTTGGGAAGTGATGATGCTACTCAGCAAAAGGTCGTAGAATTCATAAGAGGCAAAGAAGTTGCAGACATGAGAATACGCCCCAAAATAAATGACAAGGTGATGAAACTCGGAGATCTCGTTCATTCGGCTCCAACCCTTGTAAACGATACAGTATTTGTTGGCGGCAATGACGGCATGTTACATGCTTTTAATGCCCAAACAGGTGAAGAAAGATTCGCATTTGTACCTAATTCTGTGTTTCCTCATTTAGCAGAGCTTGCGGATATAAATTATGATCATAGGTTTTATGTTGACCTAACTCCTACTGTAACACTTCATGCCACTGTTAATGGAAACAGTAATCAAAGAGTACTTGTTGGGGGCTTAGGAGCTGGAGGAAAAGGCTATTTTGCCTTGAATATAACTGATGCAGATACAATAAATGATGGATCCTCTGAAGCAGACGTGGCCTCCATGTTTCTTTGGGAATACCCAACATCAGCTGCAGATCCAGACCTTGGCATAAGCCTCAGCAAGGTCTCTATAGTAAAAACACTTTCCTCATCCCATCCCTATGTAGCAATATTTGGCAATGGTTACAACAGCACCAATGGCCATGCCATACTGTATATTCTTGACCTTTCCACTGGCGATGTAATCAAAAAGCTGGATACAGGCATTGGCGGCGATAACGGACTTTCTACCCCAGCAGTTATAGATATAGATGGTGATTTTATTGGCGATTATGTATATGCAGGAGATCTACAAGGTAATTTATGGAAGTTCGATATAACTTCCAGTAATCCGGATGATTGGGATATTGCCTTTTATGACGGCACTACTCCCAAACCACTATTTAAGGCCATAGGCCAGCCAATTACAGCAAGGCCAGATGTAATGCGCCATTGTACTCAACATGGTTTTATGGTGATTTTTGGAACTGGAAAATTTCTTGGAGAACCTGATCTTATAGACTCATCCATTCAATCAATCTATGGAATATGGGACTATGGAGATCCAGACTCATCTTCAGAATATGTAGGTTCTTTTGATCCCAACAGCGGCACCTTTAATCCTGCCCCAGAAATAGCAAACAACAACGTGGAGCTCTTGCATCAGGCCATCATCAACACGCAAACAGTAGGTGGTGTACAATACCGCACAATATCAGATGAAGAAGCAAACTGGTCAACAGAAGAGGAATCTGATGGAACTCACCTGCCTGACCCCAAAGGAGAAACCGCTGATCCAGCCCATATAGGCTGGTATATAAACCTAGGCGGTTCAGGCTATGAAGGAGAACGTCTGGCAAGGGATATTATTATCCGAAATGGTAAAGCAATCATCATAACCATTATTCCAAATGATTCGCCATGTTCTGGAGGCGGCCGCTCTGTGCTCTATGAAGTAGATGCCTGTGACGGCAGCCGGGTTGAAAAACCAGTTTTTGATGTAAATGAAGATCAAACACTGGATGAAGAAGACACCATAGCCATACCTGGATTGGGAGACGAAGTTCCAACAGGCCGCGTCTTTGAAATGCTGCTTCACGATCCCATTTTTGTTCAGATTCCTAGGAATATAACTGGTCCAATTAGACAAGAATTTAAGTATTTTAGCACTTCTCAGGGAACCATTGCACGGGTCAGAGAACCTGGTGATTTTACAGGAATCTACTACTGGATTGAGTGGTAAAAGGAGATATATAATGAAAATAAAAAATATTATATCCTGGGTGGTTTTAATCATCAGCATAATGGCCTTCGTCCTTGGTATTGCAAAGGCCTTTTCAGGTGAAGCCCTTGCTGCTTCTGGCAAAACACGCACATATACTGGCCATGTTAATTTTATCCACAAAAATAAAATAGTTATAGATGATTTTGAAATGGAACTGGCCACAGGTATCGGCCATATAAGAAAGGGCTCCTATGTTCAATTTACCCTTGATGAGCAAGGCCGGGTCATCAAGATCAAAAAAGCTGCTTCAAAGCCTTCTAAAGCAAGAAAGGCTAACCATAAAGCCAAGAAAAAAAGAGGTTACAAGTCCAACCCTAAAAAGCCGATAACAAAACCAAACCCAGCAAAAACAGGTCCCAAAATCAAAAAAAGAAATGGTGTTTGGCGTAATTATTAGACCTAATTATTAAAAGTTTAAGAAAGGTGTTTTTATTATGAAATATAAAATTCTAACTAACAAATGCAGGGGCTTTACGTTAATAGAAATAATGATGGTTGTTCTTATTATCGGGATTCTGTTGACAGTGTCAGTACCTCTTTATTCCCGTTATATAAATTCATCAAAATGCGTGGATGCCGAAGTTGCTGCACATGATACCATGCTTGCTCTTGCTCGAGAACTGGCAGATTCTGGCACAGCTCCATCTAGTTCGAGCTATGCCAACTCGCATACTCTGCCAAGTGGAGAAACACTAGCATATCCAACAAATGTAGAAGTGAAATTTTCGGGCAGTGGCACCCAAGCAGATCCTTTTGTAGTTAATGCAAAAAGGAGCAATCCAACTTGCCCTAAGGGAGATGGAGAATACACTTTAATTCAAGGCCAGACTACAGGCATTTGGTAGTTCATGAATTGATTAAGGGCATATTTTTATCTGAAAAGCGGTCTTTATGGGCCGCTTTTTTTACCAATTATTAAAAATCACGTTTGGCTCTATAGACGAAAATGGTTAAAAAGTTAAGTGTTTAATGATTTATGGAAAATTTTATATTCATCCTGACAACAGCTTTAATTTTTAGCTCAACGGCTTGTTGTGCCGGAGATAGTGTTTTACGCAAAAAAACTCTGTAGCAACATCGAAGGGCTTTCTGCCTGCCCTGGTTGTTTTTCTTATTTATGATCCTGCTCAAAGTGGGCCCGAACATATATTGCATTGAG
>JAMOUE010000443.1 GCA_027068235.1 Deltaproteobacteria bacterium
AAACCTTTCAAAATACTACTAACACTAGGAGGTCCACGTGATTTTTTCCCAAAGACACAAACGCCTTACAAAAGATGAGGCGCAAAGCCATGTTGGAAATAGGCGGACGCACCTTGCAAATGAGCGCACATTTCTGGCCTGGATACGAACGGCCATATCCATCATGGCCTTTGGTTTTGTCGTGGAAAAGTTTTCCCTTTTTCTATGGGTTGACAAAAGACTTGGCAAGGCACCTTATTCATCTGCACTTGAGCTTTCAAATCTGTTTGGGGTAATTGTTATAGGTCTTGGCATTATTATAAGTTTCCTTGCCATGGTGCGGTTCGTAAGGGTAGAAAAAGAGATAGAGACAAACTCCTTCAGGCCTCCCATTGTTCTAGATATTATGTGTGGACTCATCTTTCTGATTCTTTCTATCTTGATCTTCTACTATGTGTTCAACTGGCACAGCATATTGCTTGTGGCAATGTAGAGGCGGCCTTAGTCCATGACAAGAGGAGTATATCAGGAAATGTGGTGCTGTGTTGAAGGAGATTGCTTTGGCCCTTCTGGGCCTTGCAATGACAGGTCATACCATCTAAAAAAGGCTTATAATAGTAGTAATAATAGAAAGCCAAAGGGGAGATATAAGGTCTTTATCAAAGATGTGGACATGGACACGCACATCTATCATGACCTTACTCCTAACAAAATTTTAACACAAAGTGACAATCAGTTTTTAAATATAATATCAAAATTACTTGAAAAAATAACTCCAACTAGCCTATCTAACGTTAAAATTCTCATAAAACCAAATCTCTTAAAGGCCAATTCACCAGACTGTGTAACTTCTGCACCGCTAATTATTGCTGTAGCATCAGTTCTGAAACAAAGAGGAGCCGTGGTAACAGTAGGTGATTCTCCCGCCTTTGGAAATGCCAAACAGGTATTAAAAAGCCTTGGTATTTTGAAGTCTCTAAAAAGTCTTGGCATACAGGTAGCGTCACTTTCAGAGCCAGTTAGCGTGAGGCTTAGATGTGGACCTACCATCTCCATCTCCAAACAGGCACTTGATGCAGATTTGATACTGAATCTTCCAAGATTAAAGGCCCACTGCCAGCTAGGCATCACAGGTGCGGTAAAAAATCTCTATGGTACAGTGCCTGGCTTTAGAAAGGCCTTGTACCATATGATTTATGGCAAAGACACCTCTTTGTTTTCAAACATTATTATTGACATCTCTAAAAAGCTGCCTGCCACCGTCACCTTAATGGATGCCTGCCTTTGCATGCACCAGAGCGGCCCTACAGGCGGTATGCCAATATGGCTTGGGGTAATGGCAGCA
>JAMOUE010000444.1 GCA_027068235.1 Deltaproteobacteria bacterium
CAGACCAATCCTTAAGGGCACTTCTAAAAATTGGCTAAAAACACCAGGCATTTTTTAATGTTCTAATGTAGAATAACTCGTTGAGATCATAAGCAATAGCGAGGTATTAAGAGATATGAAAGGCCTGTTTGACCTGGAATTTCGAATGAGAAAAATTGACAGTAACGGAGATCCCTTGAAGAGACTCAATGAACTTGTTGATTGGGAAATGTTCAGACCCACCTTGAGCAAGATCAGAGAAAAGAAAAGGAAGTCCAGGGCAGGCAGAAAGTCTTTCGATGTAGTACTCATGTTCAAGATTTTGGTCTTGCAGTCGTTGTATAACCTTTCTGATGATGCCACCGAGCAACAAATTTTGGACAGGCTTTCCTTTATGAGATTTCTGGGATTGTCGATTGGTGACAGGGTTCCTGATGCCAAAACTATTTGGCTTTTCAGAGAAAAACTTAAGGAAAGTGGCTTATTTTCTGAACTTTTTTTGGAATTTGATAGATTTCTCAGGAACAATGGTTTTGAGGCAAAGAAAGGACAAATAGTCGATGCCAGCATAGTTTCTGTTCCAAAGCAGAGGAATAGCCGTACAGAAAACGAGCAGATAAAGGCCGGGAAGGAAATTAAGGATTGGTCTGCTAATAAACGCAGGCAAAAAGACATGGATGCCCGATGGACCAAAAAGAATGGCAAATCTTATTTTGGGTATAAGAATCATGTGTGTATAGACAACAAATACAAACTTGTACGCAAGTTTGGAGTCACACACGCAGCCCTACATGACAGTCAATATCTTGAGAACCTATTGGATGATAACAATACCAGTAGTCAGGTTTGGGCAGATTCAGCTTACCGATCTCGTGCTAATTTTTGGATCTTAGCACAACGTGGATTCCAGGAACGATTTCAAAGGAAGAGCCAATGTAATCAGCCTTTGACCAAACTTGAGAAGCAAGGCAATAGGACGCGCTCTCGAATACGTTGCCGAGTGGAGCATGTATTCGCTGCCCAGCTTCAGAAGGCAGGAAGCTTAATATTGCGCAGTATAGGCTTGGCTCGTGCCTATGTGAAGATAGGGTTAAGAAATTTAGCCTATAATATGGACCGGTACAGCCTACTTGCGTCCAATTAGGCTCAAGTATGTGATTTAAAGCGTTTTTCTAAGAAAAGAACTTCAGAAAGACCGGAAATAAACAGAAAAAAGCAGGATTTACTCTAGAAGTAGCGATATGAATTTGTAAGTTTTTGAGCGTCGTTCCAAAAATGGAAGGTTGATTCTCAGAAAAATTCAGAAAACCATTTAATAGAGGTTCCCTTAAATCCTATCCACGTA
>JAMOUE010000445.1 GCA_027068235.1 Deltaproteobacteria bacterium
AAATGCCCTTTGCAACTTAAAAGACAGCAGGCTTATGGGGCTTTTGGCAGACAGGATTAAAAACTGTTCCTTTGACCAGAAAAGGGCCATTCTTTTTAATCTTTGGCGATTTAAGGATAAGGAAGATGAGGTTGCAGCCATATACAAAGAGGAGCTAGAATCTGGAGATCCCGCCCTGAAACTAGATGTCCTAATCCTTTTGGGACAGCTCGATGCAAGGCCTGAGAATGAACCTGTATATAGAGAACTCATAAAGGATAAGAGTGCCAAAATCCGTTCATTGGCATTGGAGCGCCTTGGAGAATTAGGAGTGTTGAGTCAAGATGAGATTCTTACCTTTTTAGACGATAACTCGATGGATGTTAAACGCACTGCCCTTATACTTCTTCAACGCATGAAAGAACAGAGTGCATCCTGAAGGGTGACATATGACAAGGATTTGAATTAGATGGAAAATGGCCAAAAGGTGAGTAAATCGGTAATAATCATCTATTATTCATTAAGTACTCAAACCGCCAAACTTGTGCACCGACTCAGAAAAGGTTTTAGGCAAGAAGGATTTAACGTACAAACATTAAAGCTTATCCCTACTAAGAAATTGTCATTTCCCCTTCATAGTATTCCAAAGACCATCTTTATGATGCTGACAACATTTTTGAGAAGACGTATACCTATAAGACCAATTGATTCAACTCAAATTAAAGAGGCAGAGATCGTTGTATTGGCAGGGCCAACCTGGTCATACAACCCAAGTGGCCCTATGTTGGACTTTTTGGATAAATATATAGGCTTGTTAAAAGATAAAATTGTCCTTCCTGTAATATCTTGTAGAAAGTATTGGCGGTCACACTTTAATTATTTAAGGCGCAAGGTTGAATCGGCTGGAGGACGATGTATGCAGCCAATCGTATTCACCCACAATATTAAAGAGCCATGGAGTACCATTGGAACCTTTATGACCATTGCTGGCATAAATCCGCGTTCCTATCCGCTTATACGGAAACATTATCCCCGCTATGGCCACAATAAAATCCAGTTAAACCAGATGGAATCAAAAACCAGGGATATTGCCACTTCCCTTATGAAATCAGATTGAAATAACTGCCTTTAATTTCAAAGTTTTGTTTGGCTCTTTTTTCTATTTTATGACAGTAATGTTGGCATCTTCTATAATGACAGGATAAAAATAGCCTGCTCCAATATCCCTATCTTTATGTAAGACACCTTTAATAATTACCTTATCTCCTACTGAAGGAAATGCCTTAGTAGTCACAGTAATATCAAAGTTGCCTGCTTCCTCAGTCCCTGTGCCATCTTGGCAA
>JAMOUE010000446.1 GCA_027068235.1 Deltaproteobacteria bacterium
TGTCTTCCATAACCATTTCCTGCAAAAAACAAACCCCTTTCTACCTCCATCATAGGGCACGCCAAGGCGCCTTTCAAGAATGAGTGTCTGAGGATTCCTTCAGTCCACTGTCCTGAAGCATGTAACTGACCACAGGGTGCTGCAATGCCTTGCTCTATGAAGCTCCCATTCTGTGACTGCTTACCCCTTTTCACCTTTTGCATTCGCATGTAAACTCCAAAGAAAAGGTCGCACCTGAAGGAAAAAATCCAAATGCCAACCTATTGGGAAATGATAAGAGAGGCCAGGAGCCAGCTCAAACTCAGCAGGAGACAGGTTGCAGAAAAGGCAGGCATTTCCGAGGCACATCTTCGCTTCGTAGAACTGGGAGAGCGGCCCATGTCACCAAAGACCTTGAGAAAGGTGGCAAATGTCATCGGCATTGACGAAACCCCCCTTATAGACGCATGGCTCCAGGAAAACGTCAAGGGCATGAGCCTTGTACCAAGAGACCTCCAGAAGGTTCCCATCATCTCCTGGGTAAATGCCGGTGATTTTGCCATGACAGACGATCCCAGGCAGCTTGCAGACTATGACGAATGGGTCTGGACCTAGACCAGAGGGCCAAACGTCTTTGCCCTGCGGGTGGAAGGCGATTCCATGGAGCCTGAATTCAGGGAGGGGGAGATTATCATAGTAAACGCGCACATAGCCTGGGAGGTGGGAAGTTACGTCATCGTGAAGAACGGCAAGGGCGAGGCCATCTTCAAGCAGATCAAGAAAAAGGGGGACAAGTGGGTGCTCCATCCCCTCAACCCCAAATATGAGGACATAGTGGTTGATAACCGCCAGCTCTATGTGGTTGGGGTGGTGGTGGAGAAATTGAAGAGGTATTAGAGGGAAAAGTCTCTAAAAAGTTTCAAAAACAGAATATAGTGAATTAAAAAGTGTATATATGAATTCATAAAAATTAAAAAATAATGTTCTTTTCACGAACTCGTGTTAATATAAATAAAAAATGGAGACGGGTTATGGCCACAAAAAATGTTACAATCGCCTTGCCTGAACATCTTTGGAAAAAGGCTAGGAATTTTGCAGACAGGCAGGGGAAAAGTCTATCCTTTGTGTTAAGGGAAATGCTTGAAAATTTTTTTGATGAAAATACCCAGTTGCAACAGGCGCATGAAAAGATAAGGCAAATAGCAAAAAAACATAGAGGCGAAATGCAATCATGGAAACGAGAAGATTTGTATGAAATTTAGGGCGTTTTTTGATACAAATATTCTCGCTTATGAGTTTGATAGCTCAGATATACAGAAACAGGAAAAGGCCAAAGAGATCCTTGATACATGGCGCCCATCTGGTTTTTTTGTTATCTCAACCCAGGTCATTCAGGAACTTTTTGTGGTTTTGACCAGGAAATTAAGACCTGCTCTTCCAGTTAACGATGCCTTTGAGGTAATAAAGGCCTATTCGAGCTGTGCCATACATACCATTTCAGTAGAAACAATATTAAAGGCTATACGCATTTCAGATGACCATTCGCTTTCTTTTGGGGACGGACTCATAATAACTGCGGCTAAGGAAGCCGGGTGTAAGGTGCTGTTTACTGAAGACTTGAATCACGGGCAGGTAATATGGGGTATTAAAATAGTAAATCCCTTTCTTTAAAGGCCATCTAACACTTGGAAACGTTAAAAATGGAGCATAAGAAAAATATTCTGATTATCTGTCAGAAAAGCTTGTGGTTATAAGACCTGAAGAGGCAACGGCTGCCAAGGTCCTTGGTAAGCTTGTAAGAAATCAGGGGATTGGATAAATAGTATTTTGTAACAGTGTTAAAGGAGGTCCTATGAAAATCAAACTAATCATTGAAAAACATCCTGATGGATATATAGCTTATCCCCTTGGGATGAAAGGAATTGTAGTTGGCCAGGGAGACACCTATGAAGAAGCGCTTAAGGATGTCACATCTGCCATAAAATTTCATATTGATACCTTTGGAAAGGATGTATTTGAAGATAAAACAGATGTGGAAGAGGCCTTTATTGCAGAGGCTCAACTTGCTGCCTGATGAAATTTCCAAAGGACATTCCCAAGAAAAAGGCTCTGAAAGCCCTTGAAAAATTTGGCTTCAAAATTGTGCGTGAAGGGAATCATATGCAATGATCAGGAAGAATCGTGATGGCAGCAAAACTCCTTTAACATTGCCCAATCATAAAATATTAAAAGGCTCAACCTTGCGTCATATATGCACTCAGGCAGGTATAGACAGGAAAGAGTTTCTAAAGGTTTTTCAGGAATTATAACTGATAGCAAATGTTATAGAGGGCTTTTCAATAACGTATGATAAACCGCTTTTCCTCAAGAAGACACCCACTTTCAGAGACTTTATCTTGCCAAAAGACTAAAAAACGCCCGATGCTACAAACGGATAGCAGGCTATTTCAGAAGCTCCATCTTTGAACTTGTAGGAGCAGAGATCGCCCAGATCCCAAAGGTGCAGGTTGTCTGTAACAGTATATCTGGACATATCAGACATAGCAGTTTCAAAACATGCAAGGGAGATGGCTTTTAGGTAGCATTCCAATAGGGATATTTTTCCAGAAATAGCAACCCTACTTAGCCGAGACCGTTACAAAAAACTCTACGAGCTCCTTCAGGCTGGCAATGTAGAGATAAGAGTGGTGCCCAAGTAAAAGGTCTTTATTAATGGCATTGACGAAAGATCTTTTCAGCGGGAGGCATGCATGATGCCATACACAACATTTGACTATAACTCGTGATCCAAAATTAAAAAGTAAAACCCTACACAGCCCTTTTATTCCCATTTCCCACAAATTTTTAACATTATGAAAGCAAAAGAATCTTTTGAGATCACCTTTAGACTTAACCCCACTAAATGGTGGATAATATTGGTCTGTTCCAACCCATCCCAGTTCAACGTAAATAAAGTTACACACTAATTTTGCCGATAGATAAATAGAAATAAAAATCCAAATCATAAGCGCCCTCTTTTTATTTTTATGCAATAGAGCCTTTTGAAGTGAAAGATGGGCGTGAGAAAAATTATATAGATTAGGAGTTACTATATGCCAGTTTATGTTTGGGCAGGTATAGATCCAGCTGGAAGAAAGGCCAAGGGAGAAATTGAAGCAAAGGATGAACAGACAGCCAGGCTTCTCCTTTCCAGGAAAAAGATTCGCCTTAAAAAGCTTAAGACGAAGCCTAAAGATCTCTTTGAGAATATAAGTTTCCTTCAGCCAAAGGTTAAAACTAAAGATATTGTTATATTTACACGCCAGCTTTCCACAATGATAGATGCAGGTCTGCCTTTGGTGAGAGGGCTTGAGATCCTTGCTACACAGCAAGAAAACCCAACATTCAAAAAAATGCTTACACAGATCAAGACAGATGTGGAAAGTGGTTCCACCTTTGCCGATGCTCTGAAAAAACATCCTAAACATTTTGATAGGCTTTATAGGAACATGGTGGCTGCTGGTGAAATCGGTGGAATCCTTGATGAGGTACTGCGAAGATTGGCAGATTACATGGAAAAGGCCCAGGCCCTTAAGGCCAAGGTCAAAGGTGCCATGACGTATCCCGCAATCGTACTTGCAATCGCAGCCATTGTATTAAGTATTATTTTGATATTTGTAATTCCAACCTTTGCAAAGATGTTTGCGGAATTTGGTGCTGCTTTACCGTTACCCACCATGATAGTTATCAACATAAGTAACTTTTTAAAGTCTTACTTCTTTGCCATAATGGGCGGGATATTTATTTTGGTCTTCATATTCAAAAAATATTACGCAACGGACAAGGGAAAATATGTTATAGATAAACTCTTATTGAAGGCGCCGGTATTTGGTCCATTGATTAAAAAGGTGGCAGTTGCCAAGTTTACAAGGACTCTAGGTACCCTGATAAACAGCGGTGTTCCCATTATAGAGGCATTGAATGTTGCTGCAGGTACGGCTGGAAATAAGGTTGTGGAAAATGCTATTCGTGCTGTTAAGGCAAGTATCAGTGAAGGTAGGTCCATTGCGCAGCCATTAATGGAAAGCGAGGTGTTCCCAAGCATGGTGGTTCAGATGATAGCTGTTGGTGAAACGACAGGCGCATTAGATGCCATGCTCAACAAAATTGCTGATTTTTATGATCAAGAAGTGGATACTGCTGTAGACGCCCTTACCAGTATGATAGAACCCTTTATGATACTCTTTCTTGGTGGTACAATCGGCTCCATAATTATTGCCATGTATTTACCTATATTCGAAATGGCAGGAGTTGTGGGAGGAGGTTAATCAAAAGGATAGATTGTCGATCAAAAAGGAAGAAAACGAAAACAGTCGAAGACCAATCTATTTTGTAGGGGCAGGACCTGGAGATCCTGAACTTTTAACCTTAAAGGCCAAGCGGCTATTAAGTGAAGCTGATGTTATAGTCTATACGGGTTCTCTCGTTCCTAAATCAGTCCTAGAGGGGTGCAGGGCACAGCAGTTCAACTCTGCCGGTATGCATTTGGACCAAGTTATGGAGATCCTTATTGGTTCTTATAAGCAGGGTCTCAAAGTGGTGCGATTGCATACCGGTGATCCTAGCCTTTACAGTGCAATTACAGAACAGATAGTCAGGCTGAAAAAGGAGTCTATACCATACAAGGTGGTTCCTGGGGTGACTTCTGGTTTTGCAGCTTGTGCAAGTCTTGGCGTAGAGTTAACCATTCCAGAACAAGTTCAAACAGTTATAATTAGTAGGATTTCTGGACGCACGTTGGTCCCTGAAAAGGAGTCCCTTGATAAGTTATCTAAAATAGGGGCGTCATTAATCCTCTATCTTAGTATAAGCCACATGGAAAGGGTTGTTGAGCAATTGTTATGTGGCTATCCTGGTAATACACCAGTGGCAGTTGTTGAAAAGGCTACGTGGCCGGAAGAACGAATTGTCAAAGGGACCCTTGACGACATTGCTCACAGGGTAAGGGCTGCTGGAATCAAAAAAACTGCAGTAATTATTGTTGGTTCTGCACTAGAGGGTATAAATAATCTAAAAGGCCTTGTAGCATCTAAACTCTATAATAAGAAGTTTAGTCATGAGTATAGAAGGGCATCTTGCAAAGATCAGCGAGTAATAAAAGCCTTTTGCAAAGATTCCTTAGACTCTCCCAAAAGTGAACCCACATATATAATCTATCTTGGAGAAAAAGGTCGATCCATTGCACAAGCTGTCAGGGAGGAGTTGGGAGAAGATGCGAGGTTAATCAGTTATTCCACTTTAAAGAATAAAGACCTTCTTGCCAAATGTTGGAAAGATATTCCTGCCTTGATATTTGTATGCGCTTGTCAAATAGCAGTAAGAACGA
>JAMOUE010000447.1 GCA_027068235.1 Deltaproteobacteria bacterium
AGTCCGATACTCAACCCCTGCCTCATGGCAAAATGCTGAGAGTTCTTGTCTTCTTGCCTCAGCGGCCTTTCTTATTTTTGGATCAGGAGAACTTAACCTTTGCAGGGTAGCACCATCATCTAAGACGAATATCCTGAACCTGCTTCTCGGATAATCCATCAAGGTGCAACCGATGGCCGTTATTTTTACTACATCTAAAGGCTCAGTATAGGTTGGTATCAAGATGTCTACAAAGGGATACTCATCGGGAGAAGATGGCACTGGTGCCTTCTCCTTCCTATCTAGGGGAAGCACATTGATAAAAAGCCCAAATGCAAAAACTGCAAAACCGTAGACTTCTGCAACATAGAGTAGAATCATGGGAACAAAATCCCAGATGTTGGTAAAAACTATGGTGCTGGTAGTACGCCATATTATGTAGCGAAAAGCCAAAAATGCCCCAAGAAACAATACAAAAAGCTTTACCTCAAGCTTTTCAGACACAGGCAGATTGGTAAGGAGTAAAACCAAAGAGGTGAGGATGAGGCCCAGAATAAACTGGGCCGCTAACTCTAACTCAAGCTGAGCTAGATACCAAACTAGAAGAAAAGATACAAAAACTGCAAAAAATTTTAATAAACCAACCCTAAACGACATTAATCAAAAGCCTACATAAATAACCGTGGATATTTAAAGCCATTATCCACCACCCTTCATACGATAAGAGGCAACAGCCGTCCCCAACCCAATTACAAGTAAAAACAATACTGAAGGCTCTGGCACACGAGTAGGACTAGTTGGATCGGTAGGAAGATCGATTTGTCCACCCTGAATACCACCATCCCAAGACCCTCCGTACAAATTCTGGGCCATAAGTACGCCTTCTAGGTTTCCATCGTGGAAATCTATACTTGCTTCAGGCGCAAGTATGGAACCCATAATTCCCACATGGTACATTTCTATCTTGTTGAATCCAAAAAAGTTATAAAGAATATTTGTAGAGCGTATGCCACCAAGAAGATTAAAGGCCATATTATCTATAGTCATATCACTTACTGTCTGACCGCTATTATCCACATTGATGACAACAGTCTTATCTGAAGGGGCATTAATTTTGACACCCCATGCATTCTCTAGTTGATCTTTTGACACATTGAAGTAACAAACCAACGGATCGGTACATTCGAGCACAAGCAGACCATTTTCATCTCTATAGTTGCTATTGGAACCGTTAGACAGAATGGAGCTCGATATATTGCTCAAACTAATGTCAACAAAATCGACAGGGGGTTGGACATTGACCTGTGCATTCTCGTTTATCTGCCCATGAACAGTGGAGTTATCAAGGAGTACCTTACCGCCAGCAGTCACATCATTTTTGACGTCTGCATATATCAGCTTCACATCACCCTTGGCAGTTACAGAACCTTTTTCTACCGTCATGTGCTGCATCTCTAAATCAGAACCGACCGTAATATCTCCTTCAGGAAGCCCTACCCTCTTTAAAAGGGTTTCTCCTCCTGCATAGATACCTCCGTTATTTACCTGCCCTCCTTCAGAATTACCCATTCCACCTGCATTTAAGTCTCCACCAACAACCAAGCTGTAAGAACTTTTGTCGGCCTTAACACCTATGCTAAAGCCCTTCATATTCACGTTTCCGCCTATGGCAGCCCTTCCCTCGACATCTGAGCGAAAATATTCCAAATCACCCTTTAAAAAGAGATTATACTGATCTATCCCCTTGAAATCGGTAATACTAGACCATGAATAGTAAACCGCCTGAACATTTCTGGCGGACAACAAAAAACTACTCAAACAAAAACAGACGACCAAAAATAAAAGGCGAATATTCATTGTGGCGTCCCCCTTTATCAATCTTGTATTAATGTCATCGACTTTATTTATCGGAACCATCATTGAAGCACACTCCATATCGGATCTAAAGATTAGAATACTTTTAATACCAAATTAGTCCTATTTAAACCGAATATATTAAACTTTAAAAATTTAAGTTTGATTTTAACCTTGACGTTTCCCCACCTCGTGCACTTAAACTAACATTAGTATATTATTTTTACATCAAAAACACAAAAATTGAAAGGCTAAAGTTTGACATCCGTCTCCGTCATAAAAGTCAAAAGCAACAAGGAACTGAATAAGTTCATCAAGATCCCTTGGCGCATATACAAAAATGACCCAAATTGGGTACCTCCACTTTTTATTGAGCGAAAATTACATCTTGCAAAAAGCAATCCATATTTTCACCACGCAAAGGCATGGTTATGGATTGCCTATAAAGATGGAGAGCCAGTAGGAAGAATTAGCGCCCAGATAGACCGACTGTATGAGGAAAGACATGATTCAAAAACTGGACATTGGGGGCTACTAGAAGCTATTGACTCTCCGGATGTCTTTCGAGCCCTCTTCAACTCCGTTGAAAAACAGCTTAAAAAAGAGGGAAAGGAGAGGATGCTTGGGCCATTCAACCTATCCATCAACCAAGAGTGTGGAATGCTTATAAAGGGCTTTGAATATCCACCATTTTTCATGATGCCCCATAACCCCACTTATTACCCCAAAAGGCTACATGAACTTGGCCATACAAAGGCAAAAGACCTAATTGCATATTCCATAGAAAAAAACAAGGCGACAATTGACCGCATTCAAACAATATTAGGGCGCAGACTTGGCTCCCTGGCAACAAGACCAATAAATAAAAAGGAACTAGAAAGAGAGCTGGATTCAATCTTTTACATATTCAATAACGCATGGTCCCAAAACTGGGGATTTGTGCCATTCACCAGAGATGAATATATCCAGATGGGTAAATCCATGAACCTTATTGCGAGTCCTAACCTTATAAGAATCTCCGAGATTGATGGCAAACCAGTGGGATTTATTGCGCTTTTGCCAAACCTGAACGAAATCATAAAAGACATGGATGGAAGGCTGTTTCCCATAAATTGGTTAAAACTTCTTTGGAGGCTCAAATTCCACGATTTTAAATCTGGACGAGTCTTGTTAATGGGAGTCTTAAAAGAGTACCAAAATAGCCTTATTGGAGCAGCAATAAGCCTTTCTCTAATAAGAGACGTAATGAAGGAAATACTAGAAACACCAATGACACAGATGGAACTTTCTTGGATATTAGAAGACAACTTGGCCATGAGTCGGATAATAGAAGGCCTTGGAGCCAAACCTTACAAGACCTACAGAATATATGAAAAGGCCCTGAGGCCATGACATTAAAAGAAGTCAACAACAAGAATCGTAAAAAATACTTCGATGCCATTATCTTGGCAGGAGAAAGGAAAAAGGACTCTCCCCTGCTTCGCAGAGTCAACGTTCCGGCAAAGGCCTTTATAAAAGTTGGGGGAATCCCCATGATACTCAGGGTTGTAACTACTTTGCTATCATCAGACTTTGTTAAAAAAATATATCTATGTGGGCAAGACCAAGAACTCTTCAGGCAAATCAACCAAATAGCAAAACTTATAGACCAAGAAAAGATAATTTGGATAGATAGCGAAAAAGGGCCCAGTCTTAGCACGTACAAGGCCCTAAAGGCGTCTGGAGGAAAGCGTCCTGTGCTTCTTACCACCTGTGACCATGCACTGCTTACACCAGAACACGTAAATTTCTTCTGCAAAAGGGCATTGGAAATACAAACAGATCTTGCCATCGCCCTTGCAAAGCTCGAATACATAAAGGGCACGTTTCCACAGGTAAAACGTACCTACTACACCTTTAAGGAAGGAAAATTTTGCAGTTGCAACCTATTCTCCTTTATGAATAAAAGGGCCTTTCAGGCAGCAACATTTTGGCAAACCGTTGAGGCCCAGCGCAAAAACCCTTTGAAGATAATCAAAAGGTTTGGTTATACGTGGGCGTTACTGTACTCAATTGGTCAACTCACCCTTTCAAAGGCACTTGAGCGCGCATCCCAAGTAATTGGCTGTAAGGCCGAAGCAGTTACAATGCATTTTCCTGAAGTGGCAATAGATGTTGACACCTATGAAGACTTGTTACTTGTAGAGAAGATAGCTAGTGAATATAAAAAATCTTAATTTCTGGAACTGGCTGGGGAATTAAGGATTGCGCGAATAAGTTTCAAATCGACATGGCCAATAACATCGTTATCTCCCCTGATCCTCACAATTACTCCGTTTGCAACTTGTACAGAGATCTCTATATTTTTGTTTAGGCCAAGCAGGGAAAACTCCTCTTGATATTTGCTAGCATCTACAGGCTCTGCCTCTATACCATAGACGTATAGTTTGGCCCTACCTTTGACCTCATGCAAGCCTAAACCTTGCTGTTCTTGATAGCATACCTTTTTCTCTTTTTCCTTTAAAAACCGTATGGTCACATTATGGAGGGTCTTTTTGCCAAACACCAAAAGAGAAGTTTTTTCTTTCTTCTTACCTAAACCCAATTTGGAGGCAATATATATCAATGCCAAAGGCTCAGACACTATAAGCTTTTTTGACGTGCCGGAAATATTCATTGGGTATTTGTAAAAAGAGGTGTAACGTTTGGACCATCGGCTTGGGTCCAATGTCTCTTCCATCTCGTCTTTAGGCCTGATACTTAACCTAAAAACCCCTTCCTTGTCCCATTTATAAAGCTTTAGCCACTTCTTCCCACTCTTTTTCCACCGGGCCCTCTGTCTTGCCTCCAGGCGATTTGGATCAAACCATAAATAATGCTCATACTTCTCCTGAGGCAAAATAAGGCTCATAGTTACTGTTTCAGCAGAAAGAAGCGTTATCCCGCCGTGCGGATATGGACACCTAAAATGTTCTGCACTGATGGTGTTAAACGGGAAAGGACAAACGCCTGAGGCATCCTCAAACTTCACCCGTACCATAAAACGAGTTAAGGCCTTGGAGCCTTCAAGGGTTAGCTCTTTCCAAGGCAATAAAGGAGCCTGAATACTATTGTGTTCCTCTGCCAAAAGACAAGATGGAAACAAAAGCAAAACCAGCCAGATGTAAAAATATCCAGCACGCACCAAGATTTTATCTGATAAAAAAAGGATCATTTCAATCTATAAAAAATAAAACATTTCCAAACCTTGTCAGCCCCTCAAAAAAAATTGTAATTGGGGCTTCACCAAGTAAAGAGGCCAAGTTTCTATCGTTAAAAACTATCCTTATTGCGGGTATCGCAGGTTTTTAAGTTGCCAACCGTTACAATATAGAGTTTTGTTAAACGTCAAAGCACACTTAAAAAAATTACTGTGATTCCATCTAGATAACCACCATTTCTTAAAAAAGAAGCATAACGGCTGAATACCTTGAAAAACTTATGAAATTCATTACTACTTGGTGCAATCATCATTATTTTTTACAAGC
>JAMOUE010000448.1 GCA_027068235.1 Deltaproteobacteria bacterium
TTTTAAGTCGATTTGCCAAGGGATTTACTTGGTGGCTAGTTGTCATCAAGAGGGCTTGAAAGCCTTGAAATGTCTCGGTCCATTACATGGGTGTAAATTTGGGTTGTTTTTACGTCCTTGTGCCCTAAAAGCTCCTGTAATACCCTTATATTAATGCCTTTTTCAAGCATGTGTGTTGCAAAACTATGACGCAGGGTATGACAGGTCACTCTTTTTTCAAGTCCGGCCTTTTGGGCAGCCCGCTTAACAGCCTTCTGAAGTCCTGACTCCATAACATGGTGGCGCCTGATCTGCCCGGTTCTAGGGTCTTCTGACAGTTTTTTCGCAGGAAATACATACTGCCAAATCATCTCCCTGGCTGCATTTGGATATTTTCTTGCAAGCGCTTCAGGAATGTATGTGTAACCATAACCCTGTTCCAGGTCCTTGTAATGGAGCTCCTTTACCTTTTGAATCTGAAGTCTTAAATCATCTTCAAGGGAAGTTGGCAAAATGGTTGAGCGGTCCTTGCCTCCTTTGCCCTTAATTACATGGATACGCTTTCGATCAAAATCTATATCCTTGATCCTTAACCTTACGCACTCTATCAGTCTAAGGCCAGAACCATAGAGAAGCTTTGCCATGAGGGCGTGAACACCAGACATTTGTCGAAACAGGGCACTTACCTCTTCCTTGCTAAGCACCGTAGGAAGCCTTCTTTCCTTCTTGGACCTTATCGGGGCAATTTCAGGCTCAAGACTTTTAAAAAGCACCTTATTATAAAGAAATGCAAGGGCATTTAGTGCCTGTCGCTGGGTCGATGCGGAAACTTGGTTGTTAGTGGCCAAGTGAGAGAGGAACTTCTCAACGTGCCTGCCGTTAAGCTTCTTCGGATGTGTTTTTCCACCCCAGAACTTAATATAGCGAATTATCCATTTGCAGTAGGTTTGTTCCGTTCGGTACGAATAATGGTGATATCTTAGTACTTGTCTTACCTGATCCATCAATTTTAATTTTGGATCAGGCCTAAATTTAGCTTGATTATCCATAAGTCATATCATAATATCCTAATATCTGGATTTTTGAAGGCCAAAAGGTGATATATGACACGATTTTCCATTTTGAGCTACTCAATATTCGGATAGGTGGAAAATTTGGTCGTCTATAAGGGGATAATATCAGGAAACTTTTCCAGTAAAATGGAATGTTCGGCTATAAAAGAGGTGTTGATTTAGCATGAATTCCGTGATATCATTCATGCATGATATTATCATTCAAGAATGGTGGTACAGAGGATATCTTCAATGGAAAAAATACCAAACGGGCACGGAAA
>JAMOUE010000449.1 GCA_027068235.1 Deltaproteobacteria bacterium
GTAGTAGTCTCCCGATAGGTGCCAATCATTTCTGCCAGATCTTGATGAGTCAGCCCTGTCACCTCATCCCCATTACGGGCCAGACGTAACAAAAGGGATGCTAAACGAGCAGGAATACTCTTGAATGCCAGGGCCTCTAACTGAGTCTCTGTTTCTCGTAAGCGTTCTCCTGCCAGTTGCAGTATTTTTATGCCCAAACCAGGGTAGGCGATCATCAAACGCTCTAATTCTGTCCGGCCAATAACAAAAATTGTGCAATCGGTAAGGGCTTCAGCAAAGATACCATGGGTATGTTGGTCAAACAAGCTGACTTCACCAAACAGGGAATTGTCATTCATTGTGTGAATTACCAGCTTTTTACCCTCGGGCGAGATGCGATAAAGTTGTACTGTCCCTTCCTTGAGAAAAAAGACATCATCGCCCGTATCTTCAGGATAATAAAATATCTTACCCTTTTTGACATGGCGTAGGGCAACCTCATTGGCTAGAGCTTCCTGTTCTTGGGGAGAAAGCGCCTGGAAAAACTTCATAGTGCTAAGCTGAGCTATTTTGTCGTCCATAATCGTCTCAGTAGAGAGCAGGGATAGATTAAATTCGCTAATGATACATCTGATTATAGATGGCTGTTACAGAGAACGCAAGAGCATGGTTGACTGGGCATGTTTCGGTTAGGGGTAAACCATACCGATGAAAAGGTGGATACGGATTCATACGGTCTGTGGACACAGATCTTTTGAATTTTGTTCCATGTTTTTCTGTGTTCATCCCTGTTCTCTCTATTTTCTAAACAAGCTCACTGGCATTGCAACTCTACCGCATATTCATTCATTAGGATTGGCCCGCCAATGGATGATAAAATGCCTTTATGCATGTCGTGATGATTTCCAAAGCCTGCATTGTAGGCATTTATCAGAAGAAATTGGAGGAGTTGGCCCAAGAGCCCGACATCCGCCTGACTGTGCTAACTCCTCCCAGTTGGAAGGATGATCGGGGAGTGCAGCAGTTGGAGCGAGTTTTTACCAAGGGTTATGAGCTGCGAACTACTCCTATTACACTTAATGGTCATTTCCATTTCCATTTTTATCCCCGTCTGGCAACTGAGCTGGATGAGCTTCAGCCAGATTTACTCCACATCGATGAAGAGCCTTACAATCTTGCTACACGTTGGGCCATGAGCCAGGCAGTAAAAAGGGACATCCCCGCGCTATTTTTCACCTGGCAGAATATTTTGCGCAAATATCCTGTTCCTTTCCGTTGGTGGGAGCGATACAATTACAATCATGCCCGACATGCAATTGCTGGTAACCATG
>JAMOUE010000450.1 GCA_027068235.1 Deltaproteobacteria bacterium
ATTCCCATTAGTGCGTATCTGCTCTGGATTAAAAGGGATGAGCTCCAGCGAGTGGAATTGCAACCGTCTCTAACGGGAGTGTTAATTCTATTAATTGCCGGACTCTTATATGTACTAGGACAGATTGCAGGAGAACTCTTTACCCAACGCATTTCACTTGTCATATCAGTAATGGGACTTGTTCTCTGTTATGGCGGATGGAGTCTTTGGAGAGTTGTATGGCTGCCGGTGTGCTACCTGGCCTTTATGGTGCCACTGCCATACATTGTCTACGATAGCCTGGCCTTTCCCCTTAAGCTGATTGCTACAAAATTCAGCACTGAAATCCTCCAAACACTGGGCGTATCCATATTCAGTGAAGGAAATGTAATATATCTTCCAAATACCACCTTGGAAGTGGCGGATGCCTGCAGCGGCATCAGATCGCTGCTTTCCATTTTATCTTTATCGGTAATCATTGCTCTGGTAACCCAGCACAAGGCCTGGAAAAAGATCGCATTGATAATTCTCTCCATACCGGTAGTGCTTTTCTGTAATATACTGCGTATTGTAATCACCGGCATATTGGCATCTCAAAACCCTGAGCTGTCCAAGGGTTTTTTTCATTCTTTTTCAGGAGAACTCATCTTTATCTTGGGAGTTATTATAATATTTGGCATATCCATATTGCTTGCAAGAAATGACTCTCCTGTTGCAAGGGAAAAAAGCACAACCGTCATTGATAAAATTTCCAATCCATCACCACCGTCAACAGACAGCCATGGAACGATTATCCCTTGGGCCAGCTTTTTTCTTTTAGGCTGCTTTTTTGTACTTTCTATACTGTCAAACAATGTAAAGGCCACACCTCTTAATAAACCGTTAGCACAATTTCCCTCCAAGATTGACGGATTTCACAAGGTTTCTGATGACAAACTTAATGACAAAATACTGGGGATACTTGGTGTTGATGATTATCTTTTGAGGACTTTCAATGGGCCAGACGGTTATTTGATTACCTTATATATAGGATATTTTGAAGACCAGAAAGAAGGTGCCATGATTCATTCGCCCAAACACTGCTATCCAGGTAGTGGATGGTTCCCGGTATCATCAAAAATAATTGAATTGCAGATCCCGCAAACTGGACAGAAGGTAAAAATAAATGAGTACATACTAAAAAAGGGGGAAAACACTATACTAGTATATTATTGGTATCAGTCCAGGGGCCGCGTGATTGCAAACGAATACGAAGACCGGGCATACATGATTCTTGATTCCATAATAAAAAGACGGTCAGACGGTGCGTTGATACGTGTTTCCGGACCA
>JAMOUE010000451.1 GCA_027068235.1 Deltaproteobacteria bacterium
TCGAATATAAAACTGGCCCTTATGAGGCAGCAGAAGGTGCTGATGCTCTAGTTGTGGTAACAGAATGGAATGAATTCCGAAACCTTGACCTAAACCGAATAAAGAAGAGCCTTAATCAACCAGTTCTGATTGACCTTAGGAATATCTATGATCCTCGCCGCATGAAGGAGCTTGGTTTTGACTATTCCAGTGTTGGCCGGCCTCTAAAAGCTTTGCAACAACATTAAGAAGATCCTTCAAACCCTCTTTAGTAACTGCTGACACAATCACCCCATTGGCTGGAGGCGCTGGTCTTTCATCTTTGGGGACAAGGTCTGCCTTGTTCATAACCACAATTCTAGGTACTTCAGAAAGGCCCATCTCTTCCAAAATGGACTCAACAGTTGCAATCTCTTCCTTTTTATAGGGGCTGGTTATATCTACCACATGGAGAAATAGAGCAGCATCTTCCAACTCTTCCAAAGTTGATCTAAAGGCCACCCTTAATCCCTTTGGCATTTGTCGAATAAAGCCAACTGTGTCTGATAAAAGCACCTTTCTGCCTTCTTTTAGCCGTATGCTTCTTGTGGTGGGATCAAGGGTTGCAAACAGCCTATCCTCTGAAAGCACATCACTGCCAGTTAAAGCATTTAGCAAAGTGGATTTGCCTGCATTGGTATAACCAATAATAGAAATAACAGGACAACCCTTTTTCCTCCTCCTTTTCCTGCGCTCAAGCCTAGCCCTTGCCACAGCCTTTAATTCCCGCTCAAGAGAAGTGATGCGCTGTTTTATGCGCCTTCTATCCACCTCAAGCTTTGTCTCGCCCGGCCCCCTTCCTCCTATGCCACCAGTCAGCCTAGACATGGCAAGCCCTCGCCCTACAAGCCTTGGAAGCAAATAGCGTAACTGTGCAAGCTCTACCTGAATCTTGCCCTCTTTGCTCCTTGCCCTACGGGCAAAAATATCCAAAATAAGCTGGGTGCGGTCTATGACCTTTAGATCCATCAACTTGGCAATGTTGTTTACTTGCACTGGCGAAAGCTCTTGGTCAAAGATTACTAACGTCGCCCCCAAATATAATGCCCTTATTAAAATCTCCTTAAGCTTTCCCTTAGCAAGCAGATGACCGGGATTATATCTATGAACCCTTTGATAAATAGTTTCTAAGACCTCTACCTTGGCAGATAGCGCCAGCTCTTTTAACTCAGCCAAAGAGTGTTCTGCCTCTGCCCTAGGCCCTTGGCCGGCATGTATAAGAATGGCCTTCTCTTCGCTCCCTTTTAACTTAAAGACCCGCTGCTGTTTCTGAATAGCTGCTTCAGTTTC
>JAMOUE010000452.1 GCA_027068235.1 Deltaproteobacteria bacterium
TACTCTTTTCTTACGTACACTCAGTGCTGTCTCATAAATCATCAATAAAAATAGGCTCGGAGAACTCCTTGTGTTATAATGGAATCGTCTAAAACAACACATAAAACAAGGAGTTCCGAGCTATGTGTCATTATAACACAATCCTTCATCAAATCACTGCAATTCTTCCGAGACATATTTTCGACTATCATGCCGATATTCACCACAAAGGACAGAAATTTCGAAAATACGATCGCTGGAGTCAATTCATGGCTATGTTGATCGGGCAACTCACTGGCAGAAAAAGCCTACGTGACATCACTCATAACCTGAAGGCTCAGCGAAACCGCCTCTACCATCTTGGTATGAAACCAACCTCCAGAGCAACCCTGGCAAGGGTCAACGAACAACAACCAGCCAGTTTGTATCAGGCTATTTTTCGTGAGTTACTGGCAAAATGCCAACACCTTGCACCTGGTCACAATTTCTCATTCAATTCAAAACTTTATCTGCTCGATACAACAACCATACAGCTTTGCCTTGCCGCATTTCCCTGGGCAGAGTTTCGAACTCGTAAAGGGGCCATTAAGCTGCACACTGGTCTGGATGCCGAGGGTTACCTCCCTGCATTCATGGACATGACCAATGGCAAGGTCCACGAAATTAACTGGGCCAAGACATTGACTCTGCCCAAGGGATCATTTGTCTGCTTTGACAGAGGGTTCACCGATTACAACTGGTATGCAGACCTTATGGAAAATGACATTTTTTTCGTGACCCGTCTTAAAAAAAATACCGATGTCGAATACCTGTTCAAACGGGCAGGCCGAAAAGCGAAAGGCATCACAGAGGACCAGCAGATCAAACTCAATGGTATCAAAGATCCTCTCCGTGTTGTGGGGTACGTTGATCCGGAGACCGGAAAGCAATACCGGTATGTGACCAACGCCCACCACCTGAAAGCCACTGAAATAGCTAATATATATAAGGAACGCTGGAAGATTGAGCAATTCTTTAAGTGGATCAAGCAAAACCTGAGAATCAAAACTTTTCTGGGCACTTCGGAAAACGCTGTGCTTACCCAGGTATGGATCGCCTTATGTGTATATCTCCTTGTAGCTTACCAGCATTTTAAGTCAAAATTAGGTATTTCAATGACCCAAATATTCCGGGTTATACAGCTCAACCTCTTTGCCCGGTGTAATTTTATCGAACTTTTCAAGCCTCCAGACAGGCAACCTATTGATTCTCCACAACTTTCAATCTTCGATCAACTATGAGACAGCACTGACAATTTTATTGTTTTTATCTAATCCTATTT
>JAMOUE010000453.1 GCA_027068235.1 Deltaproteobacteria bacterium
ATCTATCAAGTAAATTGATGTGGCAGGCCAACTATACTGGACTCCTAAGCCCAGATGATAAACAGATAGAGGTTCAAGCCTATGCCTCTCTAAAAAACAAATCACAGATGGATATTCGTAACGCCAAAATAAAACTATTGGCCGGAAACGTACGCCTTCAACGAAATAGTTCTATGCCTTTGCGCGATGCTGTCTTTGTAGAAAAAAAGGCCATGCCCGCTCCGATACCTGAAGAGCCTGTTAGGGAACGGCTTTTTGAATATCACATCTATACCATACCTGGACAAGTGAACCTTGGTCCTTCTCAGGAGAAAAGCCTGCGCCTTTTCGATGCAGGAACATTAGCATGTGAAAAAAAGTTCGTTCTCAGATCAAACCAGGCCTACTACTATAGAAGTATGGATAGAAACCCAAAGACTCTCCATCCTGACATTATCCTTAAAATAGATACAAAGGGAGACAAAACAGATATGCCCTTTCCTGCCGGCGTTTTTAGGGTTTATAAATCTGACTCTCAAGGAGCTCCCATATTTGTTGGTCAACAAAGAATCCCATCGGTAGCCCAAGGTGAAAAAATCATTCTCAATCTAGGCCAGGCCTTTGACATATCTGCTAGAAAAAAACAGTTGTCTTTCAATCGAATAAAAGTCAACAACAATTATCATTACAGCTATGAAAGTAGCTATGAGATAAAGATCCACAATTCCAAAAACAAACCAGTTACAGTGTTTATTCGAGAAGAGATTCCAGGCGACTGGTCAATAACCAACGAGAACATCCATCATACTAAAGAGGATGCCAATCACTGCCTTTGGAAAATGGAAATACCACCCTCTGAGGTACGGGTACTTACGTATAGAGTAAGGGTATTAGATTAGGCTGCTGCCCAACCAATAAATAGCCCTTAGTCTCTGTTATCTGCTTCTTCCTTGGAGCAAGATGAGGCTTCTTTTTCCTTATCTTTTTCTCCTTTTTGGGCAAGTTCCGACAGGTGTCTGAGTTTTTTATCAACAAGATAAAACAAAGAATCTTCTGGGTAACAGCCATCTTCACCACGTATGCCGGCCTTTTTACCTGTAAGGATTTCCACACCTTCTTCAACACGCTCTATCGACCAGATATGAAACGTGCCGTCTCTAACTGCCTCAATTACCTCTTGTTTCAAGTTGAGATCCCGTACATTGGCCTTGGGAATGATAACACCTTGTGTGGTTGTAAGACCCCTTGCCTTACAAAGATCAAAGAAACCCTCAATCTTTGCACTAACTCCTCCAACAGGCAGTATTTCCCCTT
>JAMOUE010000454.1 GCA_027068235.1 Deltaproteobacteria bacterium
GGCCAGTAAAAAAGATTTTTGACAATTTGCCTTCGTGCCAGGAGGTCGTATTCCTTTCTACTTGTAACAGGGTTGAAATAATTGCAGCTTCATCTGCGCCTGAAAAGGCAAGAAATGAGATATTGGGATTCTGGATCAATCACTCGGGTCTAAGCGAAGAGGTGCTATCCAGTTGTTCTTATGATTATGTGGGCGAGTCAGCAATCAGACACGTATTCAGGGTTGCTTCCAGTCTTGATTCCATGGTGGTGGGAGAGCCCCAGATACTGGGCCAGTTAAAAGAGGCCTACCGAATGGCCCTTGAGGAGGGATGTTCTGGTCAGCTACTAAACAAGCTTATGCACAAGGCCTTTTCTGTGGCCAAAAGGATAAGAACCGAGACAAAGATTGCCAGCCAGGCGGTATCCATAAGTTATGCCGCGGTCGCCTTGGCAAAGAAGATATTTGGTGATCTTTCTGGCAAAAAGGCCATGTTGATTGGCGCTGGGGAAATGGCTGAGCTTGCAGCCCAACACCTCAAGGCCAATGGCATAGAGGAACTGATTGTTGCCAACAGAACGCTCGAAAGGGCGGTTGAGCTTGCCAAGGCCCTTGGTGGTAAGGCCATATCTTTGGCAGAGTTGGATGATGCCCTTATAGAGACAGATATTGTCATAAGTTCTACTGGAGCCCCTGGTGTCATAATCCAAAAGGAACAGGTCAAAAGGATAATGAGACCAAGACGCCACAGACTGCTTTTCTTCATTGATATTGCCGTTCCAAGAGATATTGATCCAGAAGTGAATGATATAGATAATGTCTATCTCTTTGATATCGATGAACTGAAAGAGGTCGTTGAGGAGAACAAGGCGGAGCGGCAGAGAGAAGCTGTAAAGGCAGAAAGAATCATAGAGGCAGAGGTTATAAAGTTTCAATCATGGCTTAATTCCCTTGATATTGTTCCAGTAATAAAAGGCCTTCAAGAAAAGGCCGAATCCATAAGGCAAAGAGAGCTTGCAAGGACACTTAAGAATCTCAAGCACCTTGAAAAAAAAGATATCAAGGCCATAGAAAAGCTTACCAGGTCGCTTGTTAGCAAGCTCCTGCACGACCCAATAATTTTTCTCAAAAAAGGTTCTGAGCTTGAAGATAGAGAAGAGATACTGGGTATGATAAGCAGGCTTTTTTCCCTTAATGGTGTTGGTCAGGCCATATCAATGGAAAATTACAAGAAAAAGCAGGATACATGTTCACAACAGGTATCCTCTTCAGAGGATGGTTAATGGGTAAAGGTGTTTTCCATATTTTCTGTTGTTGATGCGCCCTTGATATAAAGTTCCCGCTTTGGAAAAGGTATCTCTATGTTTTTTTCTTTAAAGGTTCTGTCTATTGCCATTAAAAGCTGATGCGTGACCCTTCCTTTTAGGCTTGGTTCGTTTACCCAGCAAAGGAGTTCAAAGTCGATGGAAGAGTCGTTAAACCTGCGGACTCTTGCCCGTGGTTTGGGGCTTCTGGCAACGTCTGGGTCCGCCAAGGCGATCTCCACCAAAAGCTCTGTCACCTCTTTCAAGTTTGTACCATATGCCACTCCAACTGGAACCCGTATCCTGAACCGTGATACCGGAGCACTTTCATTTATTATCTTGACATTTGCCATGATGGAGTTTGGGATGGTTATCAAGACGTCGTCTCTGGTCTTGATCCTTGTAGAACGTATTCCTATATCCACAACCTCTCCGCGTTCTCCTGAGTCCAGGATGATATAGTCCCCCACCTTGTATGATCTATCCATAAAGATGGAGATGCCGCCAAAAAAGTTGGCAAGACTGTCCTTTGCCGCCATGGCAATGGCTATTCCTGCAATGCCTGCAGATGCAAAAAGGGGTGTAAGACTTACATCCCATACCATAAGGATGGCAATGATGCCTGCAACTATCACAGAGATACGCAAGACGTTTCTAAATAAGAGGAACACCTCTCGGCCTATTTTTGCCTTTTCAGAAAGTGCGTAACCCTTTTGGAATTTAACAGTGGAAATGAAGTGGGCAGTAGGTATCCACCAGACCATAATTATAAGGGTCTTAATGCTATTTGTGGCGATAAAGTCCCAGGGATGTGGAAGTTTTGAACTGACTGCCACATGTAGCGGCCCAAGTAGTAGAATAGTCAGACAGGCTGGTTTGTGGATAAAATCAATAAGCTGATCGTCAAAAGAGACATGTGTCAGTGCAGCTAGTTTTTTAAGGGCCTTATCTATAAAGATCCCAACAAGCTTTGCTAAAATGGCATATCCTGCTATTGTAATTAATGCATCTAAATGTTCGTTATCAAGAAAATAAAGTATCTTGTGTAGATATAGTTTTATCTGCTGGTTGACATGTTCCATGGGAGCTATTATAAAGGGTCGCCAGTCGAAGATAAATCAAATTTTTAACCAAACTATAGTGGAGGATTAATGGCAAATCATAAATCTGCTCTTAAAAGGGTTCGCCAAAACAAAAAGCGCAGACTTAGAAATAAGATGCGCAAAACCAGGATCAAGAATCTTACCAAGGCCGTTGAGGCTGCTATAGCAGATAAAGCTCCAGAGCTTGCAATGGAGAAGTTGCGTCAGGCACAAAGTTACATAGACAAGATAGGACGCAAAAAGGGTACACTTCATAGACGCACTGCTTCCAGAAAGGTATCTCGTCTGTATAAAAAGGTCAGCAACTTATTAAAGGCCTCTGCACAATAATAAAAAGTATAAACGTTTTTTTTCAAAACAGCCCAAAAGGCGCCTTTAAAATAATAATAAAGATGGCAACGAAACCAGACAACTTAAGATGTATGTTGACTGGTTTCGTTTTTCTTATTTTATGTGCTGGCTGTGCACAGCACGCCAAGTTCATATCTCCCAAGGTTGAACTACTCAACTTAACCGTAAAGGATGTTTCCTTTTCACATATCAACTATCAGGCCAATATACGGCTTTATAATCCCAACTTAGAGGCACTTCGCATCGACTTTATGGAATACAGCCTTTATATCAATGGGATAAGGCTTGTTGATGGAGCTGAACAGGTTGACCAGAAGATAGGCCCCCATGAAGAGGCTGTGATTCCTGTCAGGCTCTCTGGTTCTGTTCTAAGTGTAATAAGGTTGATTTCAAATATGCAAAATGCCAGGGAAGTAGATTTTGAGATGAAAGGCACTGTCTCTGGCACGGATACCAGCGGCAGTCCATTTTCCTTGCCTTTTTCTGAAAAGGGCAAGCTAGATCTTTCTTCCCTTAATCCAGGTCTTCCCTTGCGCTAGGATCAAAGAGGGGAAATGTATGCTCCTTATAGAGCACCTTCTCTCTGGCGGTATAATTACCAATTACTATTGTACTTCTTCGTGTCGCCACTGTCTTTATAGGTGTAGTCCTTACTGGCCAAAGGATTATATGACAAAAGAAATGGCCAGAAACGCCTTTGAAACCTGTAAAAGACTTGGCTGTTTCTCCGTTCATATCGGTGGAGGCGAACCATTTCTCAATCTTCAAGGGTTGCTATCGGTATTGGAGGCCGCACGGGATTCTGGCATCAGTATTGAGTATGTAGAAACAAATTCTTCCTGGTTTACCGATGCTGAAAAGGCTGTATCTATCCTTGAAAAGGTTAAAGGATTGGGTGTTAGTACACTACTTGTTTCTGCAAGCCCCTTTCACCTGGAGTTTATTCCATTTAAAAAGGTGCTTGGTGTTGTGGAAGCCTGCAAGTATGTAGGAATGAAGCCGTTTTTATGGACGGAGGCTTTCTTTAATTTGTTTCAAGGACTTGACCCTTCAAAACGCTATACCATACACGACTTGGAAATCATATTTGGGAAAGATAAGATCCGACAGATGATATCTTCTTATTGGATACATCCTGGAGGCAGGGCCCTTGAAACATTTTTCGATTCTGGATTCACCTTTGAGGAGCTGCTAGAAAGATATCAAGGAGGCTGTCAGGAGCTTTCAGATACATCCCATTTCCACATGGATCTTTATGGTAACTATATTCCAGGACTATGTAGCGGCCTTGCAGTAGAGACAAAAGATCTTGGAAAGCCACTTGATCCATCAAAATATCCTATCTGTTCAATCCTGTATGAAGAAGGCATCAGGGGTTTGTTTCGCTATGCATCCTCAAAAGGATTTATGCCCTCTAAGGGACGCCAGTATGGGGCAAAGTGTAGCCTTTGTTTCCATATGAGAAGTTTTCTTTTTAGGCAGGGAGAGTCCCTCCATGAACTTGCTCCAAATAGCCATTACAAGATATAGCCACCTTCTTTAAAAATCCTTTCAAAATCTCTTTTTCTAGCCCTTGTGATACATTGATCGTCTTATTATAACCTAAAGGTAAACTAATAGTCTTGTATCTTTTTTTGTGTTCTTAGCTCATTGTGTTGTTAAGAGGATCTAGCTATGCCTATCGAATCTATGATTTTTAGTCCTATTAGTATTTTGTTCTTTCTAATCCTTCTGACCATTTTTTTCCTTGTTATCATCTTTCTTCATATTGGATTGATAACAATTGCCT
Source organism: Deltaproteobacteria bacterium (assembly GCA_027068235.1). Lineage (GTDB taxonomy): Bacteria > Desulfobacterota > Dissulfuribacteria > Dissulfuribacterales > QOAL01 > JAADCZ01. The sequence goes on from JAMOUE010000454.1 coordinate 4,527, forward strand.
TTGAACGATTAGGCCTTACAGAGATTCAGGCATTTGGTTTTTTGCTCATTTCTCTTCTTGGTAGCCATATAAATATCCCTATAAAACGCATTGAAGTTCCAACTGATGAAACATTTGACGAACAGGTCCGTTTTCTAGGCGTGCTTTACAATGTTCCCAAAAGAATCTCTAAGGGATATATGGTAGTCGCCGTAAACTTTGGTGGTGCAATCGTACCTTTTCTGCTTTCTTGTTATTTAATGGTAAAAAATGAGATGTTTTTGGAGCCAATTATTGGGGCCTTGTTGGTGGCGGTATTAACATATTTCTTTGCAAAGCCTGTCCCAGGTGTAGGAATCGCTATGCCCGTATTTATCCCACCCATTATTGCAGCCCTTGTAACATTAGTGCTCGGTGGTGAGCAGCATGCCCCAGCAACTGCCTATATTGCAGCCACCATGGGAACCTTGCTAGGTGCAGACATCTTTCACCTGAAAGATTTACCTAAGATTCACGCACCCATGGTGTCAATAGGCGGAGCCGGGACCTTTGACGGGATATTTTTGGCAGGGATAATTGCCGTGATCCTAGCTTGAAAATCCTTTTTGATAGCCTAAAAATGTTCTTGATTTTGAGTGAGGTTCTCCTGTGTTAGAAGAGGACAAATGAGCGTGTCCATGAGCTTATTTATGCCCTTTTTTGTCTTTGCAGATACTA
>JAMOUE010000455.1 GCA_027068235.1 Deltaproteobacteria bacterium
AGGCGTAGTTCTAGCCTTTTCCATTGTAATATGGTTCCTTGGCGCATTTCCCAAGGATATCCAGTATAGCCAAGATTATGGCTCAAAAATTATGGCAATAAAAAAAGAGATATCCCAAAAATCTTCTCTAAATGAAAACGCCAAGTTGGCGCAGCTAAAGAAACAGCTTCACCAACTGGAACGCTCGATGGAAGAAGAGCGTCTTGAAAAAAGTTATATAGGGCGTATTGGCAAAGCCATTGAGCCTCTGATTGCTCCCCTTGGTTTTGACTGGAAACTTGGAGTTAGCCTCGTTACAGGCTTTGTTGCTAAGGAAGTAGTTGTAAGCACCATGGCGGTACTCTATCAGGCAGGTGAAGACGACACTTCAACCTTGCAAAAGGCTCTTAAGACGAGCGGAATAGACAAATGCACAGCCCTTGCATTTATGGTGTTTGTTTTGATTTACGTACCTTGCATGGTGACCGTGCTCACTATATGGAAAGAAACAGGATCTATTGGATGGACTTCATTTTCAGTAGGTTATTTGATGATATTGGCCTGGATAACAGCCTTCGCAACCAAAGCCACTTGTTCAGTTATCATGTATTAAAAAAGTAAGTTAGACAGAGAGCAAAGAGCAACGATGAGAGCTCTTATTTAATTGAAAACAATTAATTGGAAACACCAAAAAGGAAAGGAGAAGAAGCCATGAAGAAAGTAACTACTATCATTTTGTCAGCCGTTTTTGGTATGGGTGTAGCCCTAGCGGGGTCAGCATTTGCATCAGAGGCAGGCCTTGCGATGCCAAGCATGAAAGATGTTGCCAAGAGCACAGCAAAACAGGTTGCAGAGCAAAAGATAGATGAAGCCCACAAAAAGGCTAGTGAGAAAATTGGTGAAATGATCGAAGGAAAGACTGCTAAGGCTACCGAGGAAGCAGCCAAGACAGCCAATGCTACTGCAGAAGCCACAGCAAATGCCACCAACGCAACCAATGCAACACAAGAAGCTGTAAATGCTACCGTAGAAAAGATGGAGAAGGCCGAAAAGGTTAAGGATGAAATGCATGAGATGCACGAAAAGGCCGAAAAAGAAGCACATCACGACTAACCGATAGTCTCCCGTCAGAAAAGTACGAGAAAAGGCCGATCTAATCGGCCTTTTTCATTTTCAAATGAAGAAAGAACGCATTTTGGAAAATATTGCTTTGGGAAAACTCCCATGCAGACATTTCTGGATTCTTTGTCACTTGTAAAAGAAAAAATGTTAGACAGAACCAGACAGACAAATTTACCTGCAATTGC
>JAMOUE010000456.1 GCA_027068235.1 Deltaproteobacteria bacterium
TAGAAACATTTTTATCGATAATCAAAGCGATCAAAATAAGATTTTTGAGATAGTTTCAAAAATATAAATTCATAAGATTCTAACGGTTCTAGCGAGTTAAATTTCAAAAAGTTAAATTTTTCATGTACCTAAGTAAGGAAAATGACACAATCGCTGCAATGGCAACTCCTCCTGGTCCTGGAGGAATAGGGATAATTAGGATCTCAGGAAGTCATAGCCTTTCGATACTGAAAAGGATCTTTAAGCCTGCAAACCCCAAATGCAACTTTGAATCCCACGTTCTTTATTACGGTTTTATAACAGATCCAGAAAGCGGTGAAGAAATAGATGAGACACTTTGTGTGTATATGAAGGCCCCTAAGACTTATACACGAGAGGATGTGGTTGAGATCCAGTGTCATAGTGGAGTGGCTGTAATGAATAAGATACTTGATCTTTGCCTTAAAATGGGGGCCAGATTGGCTATGCCAGGCGAGTTTACAAAGCGCGCTTTTTTAAACGGAAGGATAGATCTCACACAGGCAGAGGCAATAAACGAACTTGTTACAGCTCAGGCATCTGGCCATAGGCGGATGAGCATGAAAGGCTTGAAGGGAGATCTTGCTCAACGTTTAGAGGCTATTAGAGAAGGGCTTTTGTTCTGCCTTTCTGCCTTGGAAGTTGCTATAGATTATCCAGAAGAGGATAGCGAGATAGTGGAAGAGACTGATATCCGTGGCAGGTTGCAAAAAGAGGTACTCATTCCCGTTACCGAGCTTTTAAATGCATATGAGGTTGGAGCGATTCATCGGTTTGGGGCCAAAGTGCTTCTTGTTGGAAGACCAAATGCAGGAAAGTCTTCACTTTTAAATGTCCTTGCCTGCCAAGAAAGGGCCATTGTCACTGAGATTCCAGGAACCACCAGGGATATAGTTGAACAGTGTGTGGAGATAGGCGGGGTTGCCGTGACCTTGATGGATACTGCTGGAATAAGGCAGAGTCCTGATCCCATAGAGGCAATGGGTATTGATAAGATAGGCAAGGAGGCAGCCGGTGCAGATCTATTTTTGTGGCTGTTGGATCCTATGCAGGGAATAGGCCCTGAAGAACAAGAGGTGGCAAGTCTTATTGCATCATATGCTCACAAGGGATTGATTCTTGTCATAAACAAGATAGATAAGCTAGAGTCTGATAAGAAAAAATATATTGAATCCCAGGTGTTACATAGTCTTAAGCCCATTTTGGAGGCCCACGGCCTTGATTCTTCCATCCCTGTATGCTCAATCTCCGCCAAGACAGGCGAGGGA
>JAMOUE010000457.1 GCA_027068235.1 Deltaproteobacteria bacterium
GCTGTCACCCATTAACTAGTCGATCCTTAATAATTCAAAATCAGTCCATAATTTAAGTTAGGAAGCAGATATCTGGCGAGTTGAAAAATCCAAAATTTTACTTCTTTCTTTAACTTTTCCATCATTTTCTTAAAATTCCAACCTGCAGCTGCCAGTAATGCATTGATTTGGGGAGAATTTTCTCCATTCAGGTAGTTCTGTCCCATTCTGAAGTGTTGTTTCAGGTGCCCGATCACTGGTTCAATAGCTGCCCTTCTCCGGAACTTTTTTCGCTTCACCCTTTTCTGGTAAGCAGTGTCTTTTTTCAGGGGTTTACCAGGGGTAGAGATCTTCACTCCTTTGATCTGTGTTTTCCCCCTGCCTCCCTTGTCGTAAACCACTTCTTTGGGTTTGTATCCCAGGTTTTCCTCCATTTGATCTAACAATGGCTCAATGGTCCTGCTGTCATGAGGATTACCCGAAAAAGTTTTTACCCCCAAAATGATCAGACTATTCGGATTGAGCATCAATCCCACCTTATTGCCAAATTCATATTGCTTATGTGCCTTGCCCTTGGCAATACAACTGGTGAATGGTTTATGAAGACTGTAGATCTTGTTTTTATCAAATCTTTTTTGCTCCAGAACCCGTTTGTAAAGCTCTAACTCTTCTTTGTAATTTTGGTGGATATCTTCTTTCATTTTTCTTTCTAACTCCCGGATCAAACGGCCAGCGAGTGTGGTTAGCTTCCTTTGTGCACTTTTCGCTTTTTTCCTGCGACGGGGATGCTTAGGGTTGTATGTGTCACGAAGGTATTGCTTGCTTACACGCTTGTAACTCTGCCTTTGCCGGATCCCTTCTCTCTGAGCAATCTTATTACACCGGTCGATGATCTTTTTGGCAAGTTTTGCATCCGTGGGAAAGGTTACATTATTTTCCTGAACGGTTGTGTCGGATACTGCCTTTTCGTTTGTAGCATCTTTCCCATGGATCTGAACCGAATGGATGAAGATCTTTTCTATCCCTTTTTCTCCGATACGTTTACGGAAATGGACAAAATCACTGGGATCACAGGGGAACTGATGTTGAAAGGTACTCTCTCCGCAAAAGTATTGCATGTAGGGATTCATCTTCCATTCTTCTACAAGCGTTTCATCCCCAAGATTGTAAAGCCGTTTTAAAATCAGAGAGCCTACCATCAGTCGGATAGGCATCCCTTCTCTACCTTTATCTGAATATAATGGCCCAAACTCATTTTCAAAGTACTTCCAATCTATTTTATTGGCCAAAAGCACTAAC
>JAMOUE010000458.1 GCA_027068235.1 Deltaproteobacteria bacterium
TTGAAGGAGCAATCCTTGACGGCCTGCACATTGCCATAGCTCATTGATAAGTTCTGGACCTGAATCATCCTGAACCTCCTTACCGCTTAGGTAATACAATAAGGATATAAGAAGTTAAGGGGCTAACATGATCTCTTGGGAATGAAGTTCAAAAAAATTTATTTATTCAAAACGTATTGTCAAGACAGTCTTTCATGTTGGCAATACATAAATTGATGTGCCTATATTTAAGATGGATAAAGTTGAAAATGGAAAAGTCTTATTGGTTAATAAACAGAGGGGTTTCAATTTGTGTCTCCTGACCAGCATCCCTCACTCCTTCCACAAGAACAAGTCTAGCTGGACGCTTATCATTTGGATGCACAAAGCGAAGCCTTTTGGGTTCGATCTTCTTAAGTGACATAATTGTAACAAGCTCTGCCATCCTCTCTGCTGGATATATAAGAGATAATTTACCACCAGGCCGGAGTAAATAGCGGCTCATCTCAATAAGTTCTTTCAAACTCAAAAGTATTTCATGCCTTGCAAGAGCCTCTTGAGAATCCAGACATAATCTTCCAGACTCTACGCGCCTAAAAGGAGGATTAGACACTACATGATCAAAGGTGCCAGATGTAAAACGTTGAGCCAATTTCTTGATATCAAAAAAAAGGGGCAAGATATTGGTTATGTCATTAACTTTTATATTCTTTTCAAGGAGATTGTATAAATCACGTTGGATTTCAACTGCTGTAATATGACAATCATGACTAAGGCGAGAAAGAATCAGGGAAACCACGCCACAGCCAGAGCCGAGTTCTATTATTTTAGAGTTCTTTTTGATCCTAGAGAAGTTGGCAAGTAAGAGGGCATCTACTGAGAATCTATAACCATCTTTCGGTTGATAAATCAGAAGATCGTAATCTTTCAATTTGGTTGGAGAGCAACCTTTTAAGTTATCCTTTAGTCCTTTTTCTGATGATTGCATATTCCTGGAACTGGCATGCAGGTGAGGTTTCTATTCTGATGGTTTCGCCTCCTGTAGTCATATCGACAGATTGCCCTGTGCGCACGTCATATATGGAAAGAACATGAAACTTTTTGTCCAGCAATGACACGTTATCCATATATTCCAATTCGTCACCTGGTCTAATAACATAGTTCGCCTTGACAACAGGTGATATACCACCTTCTAAAACTACTCCAACAGGTATAAATATTTGAGGTGTCTGATGGCCCTCATACAACATATCTTTTTTCTCTGGAATGCCAGAAAAGAAGTTTTCCGTATAACC
>JAMOUE010000459.1 GCA_027068235.1 Deltaproteobacteria bacterium
TTGAGTGGATACGCGAAAAAGAGTGGGAAAAGCTTAGAGAATGGGCTATAGAGATCTGCGGTAAAAGTGGTGAAAAAATAATTAGGGACGTTATTTCCTAATGGATAGGTTTATCTTTCAACTGGCTTTTTTTACATACATTGCCGCTACAGCGGGCTTTCTTGTAAATATCATTACGCTGCGCAAGGAGGTGGAGCGTGTTGCTACATACATACTCGGAGCCGGTCTTTGCCTCCATTCTGTGGCTATAATTCTCAGGTGGTTTTACAGTAAGCACGCACCCCTTGTAAGTTTCTATGATGTTTTTTCCTTTCTGGCATGGTCTCTTAGTGCTGCATTTTTGCTCTTTCAAGCAGGTCACAAGTTAAAGGCCTTGGGGGCCTTTGTGAGCCCTGTTATTACCCTCTTTATGGTTTTATCACTTATTCACCCAAGTGATATCTTGCCTCTCCCGCCAGCGCTGCAAAGCTACTGGCTGCCAATACACGCATCCATCAGCATCATCTCATATGCACTGTTGACCTTGTCATTCTGTATTTCAATAATGTATCTGATTCAGGAGCACCAGATAAAAAAGAAACAGCTCGGGGCCATTTTCAAAAGACTTCCTTCCCTTCAAGTACTTGATACCATGGCAGAAAAATGTTTGAAAATAGGTTTCCCTCTTCTCACCCTTGGTATAATTACTGGTTCAATCTGGGCGGAGCAGGCCTGGGGAGCATATTGGAGTTGGGATCCAAAAGAGACCTGGTCATTAATAACATGGCTCCTCTATGCAGCACTTTTGCACCAAAGGCTTACTGTTGGCTGGCGTGGCAGAAAAAGCGCATACATGACTATCATAGGTTACTTGACCCTTTTATTCACCTTTATCGGTGTTACATATCTTCTTCCAGGGGCTCACTCCTATGCAACGTAACGAAGGCGTCAAAGATATAATCCTGTTTGGGGTAAACCATAATACTGCCCCTGTGGAGGTACGGGAGAAATTGGCCCTTACTGACGAAAAGAGGCCAGTAAAAAAGATTTTTGACAATTTGCCTTCGTGCCAGGAGGTCGTATTCCTTTCTACTTGTAACAGGGTTGAAATAATTGCCGCTTCATCTGCGCCTGAAAAGGCAAGAAAGGAGATATTGGGATTCTGGATCAATCACTCGGGTCTAAGCGAAGAGGTGCTATCCAGTTGTTCTTATGATTATGTAGGCGAGTCAGCAATCAGACACGTCTTTAGGGTTGCTTCCAGTCTTGATTCCATGGTGGTGGGAGAG
>JAMOUE010000460.1 GCA_027068235.1 Deltaproteobacteria bacterium
ATCCATCTCCTGAAACTCATGCCCTTTATATTTCTGCCCGAAATCATACCAAATCTGTTCTTCAACTTGCCAAAAACTCTTTCGTTAATAGGAAATGTCAAAATCTTTCTAGATCCAACTCCCCTCGTGACTTCTGGCATCTAGCCAAAAATATCTCCAACAATTTTACTTCTTCATCTTTCCCTCCTATGTTTCACCAAGATGGCTCTATTGCTGTCTCATCTATTTCTAAAGCTGAACTCTTTGCTCAAACCTTTGCTCATAATTCCACTTTGGATGATTCAGGGCTTGTTCCTCCCTCACCTCCACCCTCTGACTATATTATGCCTTATATTAAGATTCTTCAAAATGATGTTTTCTATGCCCTCTCTGGCCTTGACCCTCGGAAGGCTTACGGTCCTGATGGAGTCCCTCCTATTGTTCTCAGAAACTGTGCTTCTGTGCTTGCTCCCTGCCTGGTCAAACTTTTTCGTCTCTGTCTATCCACATCCACCTTTCCTTCTTGCTGGAAGTTTGCTCACATTCAACCTGTTCCTAAGAAGGGTGACCGCTCTAATCCTTCAAACTACCGCCCTATAGCTTTGACTTCCTGCCTCTCTAAAGCTTTCGAGTCTATCCTGAATAGGAAGATTCTTAAGCATCTATCTGCTCACAATCTTCTCTCTGACCGTCAGTATGGATTCCGTAAAGGGCGATCCACTGGCGATCTTCTGGCTTTCCTAACTGAATCTTGGTCATCTTCTCTTAGGGGTTTCGGTGAAACCTTTGCTGTTGCCCTAGACATATCAAAAGCCTTTGATAGAGTCTGGCACAAATCTTTAATTTCCAAACTACCCTCTTTCGGTTTCTATCCTTCTCTCTGTACCTTTATCTCAAGTTTCCTTTCTGATCGGTCTATTGCTACTGTAGTAGATGGTCACTGTTCCTCTCCTAAGTCTATCAACAGTGGTGTTCCACAGGGCTCTGTCCTATCACCCACTCTCTTTCTATTATTCATTAATGATCTCCTCAGTCTAACTCAGTGCCCTATCCACTCCTATGCTGATGACTCTACCCTGCATTTTTCAACGTCTTTCACCAGGCGACCAAGTCTGCAGGAATTAAGTAATTCACGGAGAGACGCCACAGAACGCCTATCTTCTGATCTATCTATAATTTCTGATTGGGGCAGAGCAAACCTTGTTTTGTTCAATGCCTCAAAAACTCAATTTCTTCATCTATCTACTCGACATAACCTTCCAGACAACTATCCGCTATTCTT
>JAMOUE010000461.1 GCA_027068235.1 Deltaproteobacteria bacterium
TTCAACAATTCCCATAACCACGCGAAACCTTATCGCCTGTTCTTCGCCTTGTTGTGGGAATTGTTGTTCCCTTTCTTCGCATTGTATCTTCATTTATCAGTTGAAGAACGCTGGCAAATGCTTGCTGGCGAATTTATTTTCCTTGTGTTGTTTGTCGTATTTTGGGGCTTTCATCCTTATCTGCTCGCAGGAGCGCTTATATTAGATGCGCTTCTTACAGTGGTCTTCATGCATATTGTGATCATCTGGGGCGTAGAGGGTCTAATCAGCCGTTTCCATGTATTTTTTGAATCTTCATCCAACGTAAAACAGGAATATTTTCAGCAGTTCATTATCTCTCAGCCCTCCACTTACATTCTTCTTTTTTATCTTGGGGGACTGCTTTTTTTGCTCATATCAGGATTAAAACAACGCAAATCTTTTTCCATTAGTCTCCGCATGCAAGAACTTTTGTTGATTGTTTTGCTCATCGCGCTTTTCAGCCTGCAAAAATTTTCTGTTCCAGTATTTCATCCTTCAATAGAAGTTATTCAAAGGTCTATCACTGCTTATAACGACATTCGAGATATCAAAGAACGGGCAACGTGGTTGCAAGAACACCCTCTTCCGCCTCAAAACTGCTCCTCGCCTTTTGACAAAATCATCGTAATTATTGGAGAAAGCGCAAATCGCGATTTTTTGCAGATATACGGCTATCCTTTGCCAACCACGCCTTTCTTCCAACGCCTCGAACAGCAAGGCACCTTTCTGAAATTCCGGGCTATTGCTCCAGCAAACCTCACACGGGCAGCATTACCTCTCATTCTAACTCAAGCGACTGTTCAGAATCCAAAAGATTTCTTGCATATGCACAATATGGTAAGCCAGATCCGTGCTTGTGGTTACCAAACTTTTTGGTTTTCTAATAAAGAAACCCCTGGGAAATTTACGCTCACCTACACCATGGGCACCGAGGCCGATTTTCTGGCCTTCACCACAGACCCTTTAGGAAATCACACAGCCCCACCATTTGATGAAAGATTACTCGAGTTTCTTAAACCTGAGATATTCGCCCCTCCTGAAACAAAGCAAGCCTTCTTCTTTCACCTCAATGGCTCACATTTTATGTATGAGGAACGGTATCCTCCTGAAATAGCTCTTTTTGAACACCCCTCTAATTTACTCGAAGCCTATGTTAATACCATTTATTACACAGATACGGTTATTCAACGAATTGTCCAAACCATAGCGCCTTATAGCCAAAATCTCCTCCTTGTTTA
>JAMOUE010000462.1 GCA_027068235.1 Deltaproteobacteria bacterium
TAGATAGGCCAACTATTCAATACATTGTTGAAGAAGTGGTAGCATCAGGAATAAAAGAGGTGGTTTTGGTCACTGCCTCGGGCAAATCTGCAATTGAGGATCATTTTGACTATTCCTTTGAGTTGGAAACATTTCTGGCCCAAAAGGGCAAACTAGATCTGCTTAACGAAGTTAGGCAGATATCCAATCTTATTGAGGTGGTATCAGTAAGACAGAAAAGACCTCTCGGGCTTGGCCACGCAGTACATGTGACCCAACAAGTAGTAGATGATCAACCCTTTGTAGTCTGCCTAGGAGACGACCTGGTAGAATCAGAAGAGCCATGCGTGTATCAGATGCTCAAGATATTTGAAAAATATCAGGAAGCAGTAATAGCTGTTCAGGAAGTGGCAGAAGATGAAGTGGAGCGCTATGGTATTGTGGAAGGAGAAGAAGTAGAACCAGGAGTCTATAAAGTTGACAGGTTAATAGAAAAGCCAAAACCTGGCACTACTTCCTCTAGGCTTGCAGTTATAGGCCGGTACATATTACGGCCAGAAATATACGATTGTCTTTCTCGCACCCTTCCAGGTGTTGGAGGAGAAATTCAGTTAACCGATGCTCTAGACACCTTGAGAAAAGAACGGGGACTTTTTGCATACAAGTTCAAAGGAAGACGTTTTGATGCTGGTGACAAACTTGGTTTTCTTCAGGCTACGATACATTATGCCATGGATCATCCTGAGCTCGGCGCTCCTTTTAAACAATACATAAAAAAGATGGCCCAAAAAATCAGTTAATCAATTAGTTAGTTAAATAAAATACTACCGATTAATAGGCTACCTCTAAAAATTAAGCGCATGTCAAAAATAAAGGACAATTTTTAGAGGTAGCCATTAGAAGGTACCCTTTACAAATATCATGAAGAAAGGTCCTTCATACGTTAAGTGCCTCATTCCTCTTCATCTTCCAGGACCTCTCACCTATATATGGCCATTTTCAGATATTGCCCCTCAAACGGGTATGCGAGTAATTCTCCCTTTAAGAGGAAGAAAGATCGTAGGAATTGTTTGGGGAAAAGATTCTACACCAGATCCATCCATAGAGTATAAAGAAGTTGACAAAATTTTAGACTATGCCCCCCTTATCTCAAAAGAATTGATGGAGTTTATAGAATGGGCATCATCCTATTATATGTATCCTCTTGGGAAGGCCTTAGCAGAAGCCTTGCCATCTGATTTTATTGCTGCAAGTAAAAAAGCTGCCCAGCGTATC
>JAMOUE010000463.1 GCA_027068235.1 Deltaproteobacteria bacterium
ATCCCTGTCTGTTATGAAATCAAGTATTGGCTTGTCATACTCGTCAATAAGAATGACTACTTTCTGGTCATATTTTTCATGGGCAAGCTCTATCAATTCTCCAAAGCATGAATTGGGCTCATTAAAAGGATCTTCACAAACAATATCAAGCCGTCTTTGATTACGCTTCAAAGTATCAAGAATAACCCTATCAAACCTTTCCTCAGAGCTGAAATCTCCGCTTCCAAAACTTATACGAATGACAGGATACTTCCTGCTCCAGTCCCACCTGTCCTCTATGTAAAGTCCTTTGAAAAGCTCTTTATTTCCTCTAAAAAGCTCATAAAGAGTGGATATAAGTACGCTTTTACCAAACCTCCGGGGACGGCTCAAAAAGAAGTACTCTCCACTGGTTGCCAGTTCAAAGACCTCTCTAGTTTTATCCACATAGACAAAATTTTCTGCAGGATCTCTCAATTTTGCAAATGTCTGTATGCCTATTGGAAGCCTTTTCATGCGTTTGACAACTTATGAAACCTTTTCCCACTCAAAGCTTGTAATATTCCGATCTTTCGAATCAAAGTTTATTCCCACCAGAAAAATCTGTCTCTTTCCATCCATATACTTTTCATGATACCCTTTTGCCTTGATCTGTTCTAATGCCTTGCCTTCCTCATCTACCTTAAACTCAATGACATAGACTTTATCTGGCAGAATGATGCTCAGATCAACCCTTCCCTTGTTGGTGGTATCTTCAGGAACAATCTGAAATCCAAGAGATGCAAGATATGCATAGACGACTGAGGCATAATAACCCTCATAGTGCTGGATTATGTCGTTTGCATAGTTTTGATAAGGGATACTGGCAAAAAGATTGTGCAAAGTTTTATGAAACAGCTCCATGTCTCCAGTCTGGAGACTCTCGTACAGCTGTGATCTAAATTTCAGTTTTTCATTTTGTAAATTTGTAAGATAATCCAAGAATAGGGCGTTTAGAGATACTTGTATTTCACGATTTGGAACTTTCAGTTTATACAATACAGAATCAAACTGCTGGATTTTTTTCTCAAAAGTCAGATAGCCTGTCTGCCATAGAAGGGCTGCAATATCAATATGATCCACATCAAAGGTGTCTAGTATTATGTCATCCACAATGCAGTTTTCAAGATCAGGCAGATATCTTGGCTGCTCCTTTAGCATATCAATAAGAAAGCTAGGATTGCCTGTGCTCCACCAGTAAGGACGGTATTCTTTGCCTTTTGAAAAGA
>JAMOUE010000464.1 GCA_027068235.1 Deltaproteobacteria bacterium
AACCGCGTGATGCTCTTCCGTTTCCTTTTAGGCTTTGATATCTACCGTGCAGTTCCCAACTTGAGAAATATCATTGATGCTGCACAGCAACTCCCGGACGACTTTAATTTAATCCTACTCAAGGCCTGCTCATTGGCCAAGGAGGTTGGGCAGGGGGGCCTTGTCTTTGTCTCTTATTCCTATGGAAAGGAGAGGGTTGAGGAAGCCACGCATTTTTTTCGCCAGCAAGGGCTTCGTACCTTAAGCTACCTTGAACTAAATCCTGATGAATTGATAGCGGAAATGGAAAAGGGGGAATTTGACCTAGCAGTTGGCTTGGCACATTTATCTAATCCTCTGGTTAGGGGAATAGATCTCCCCTACATATTGCGCTATGCTATTTTCCTTGGGGTGCCAAAACATCTAATCCCTACTAAGGTGCATCCTGTTCCTAAAAACCTTTATAATATTTTGGCTAATATTATTTCTTTATTGGATGAGGAAGAAAGACTTCAAGCCTTTTCAGATCTCCAATATTTGAAACGCTATCTAACCCTCAAAGAAGAAGCCTTAGACCGATATCAGCGTATCAAAGAACGCATTGACAGGATTAAGACTTTTATTGATAAAAAGTTTTCTGATCCGAAATTTCTAGAACATCTTAATTCCTCTAATGAGGTATTTCTGATTGGCCAAGGGGAGGAACTATATTTGGTAGTAGGGGATGCCCCTACTTACATTCAGGCATCTGGACGGGTTTCAAGGCTTACGGTTTTTGGACTTTTGAAAGGTCTTTCGCTGCTACTTTCTGAAGATGAACGCAGTTTTAAAAGCCTTGAAAAAAGGCTTCGTTTTCAATTAGGGGATGATTTTTCCTTTAAGCCTATTGAAGAGCTTGAACTTAAAGCCATTTCCCAAGAATTAACAGAGGCTAGGCACAACAAAAAGGAAACAAACATCTCTAAGGTTACACTGAAGACCTCTTTGGTCATTGTGGAATCGCCCCATAAGGCCCGCACCATTGCATCCTTTTTTGGAAAGCCTTCGGTCCGTAAGGTGGGAGAGGCCTTTGTTTATGAAATCCCTTCGGAAGATGGAGTGCTCGCCATCACCGCTTCTTTAGGCCATGTATTCAATCTTTCAAGGCGAAAAGGGTTTTTTGGAGTGTTTCAGGAAAATGGCCGCTTTATTCCCCTTTTTGACACCATTAAACTCTGCCGGGCCACTGGTAAACAGCTGGTGGATATAGAAGAAGTGAAATCACGCTG
>JAMOUE010000465.1 GCA_027068235.1 Deltaproteobacteria bacterium
ATACTTTCCCAGCCCCGCCACAATAACGCACAAGACTTCAAGAAATTTGGCAAACCGCGCCTATTCTTTGGCATATCTGCTGGAAATCTTGATTCAATAGTAGCTAATTATACTGGAAATGCCAGAATAAGGAAAAAAGATGCCTATTCTCCACAAGGCAATCCCTATTTTGATGGTCCAAAGACCAAGTCTAATCGGCGTAGGCCCGATAGGGCTGTGATTAAATATGGGAACTTGGCAAAACAGGCATATCCGGGTGTGCCAGTGGTGCTTGGTGGTATAGAAGCTTCTCTTAGAAGATTCATACATTATGACTTTCAGCAGGAGAGACTCAGGAATTCCGTGTTGGTCGATTCAAAGGCTGACATCTTAGTTTATGGAATGGGTGAGCGGGCTATCCTTGACATAGCAAAAAGAATTGAATCTGGAGAAGCCCTTGATTCTATACCCGGCACCTGTATCAGGTTGTCTCAAAAGCAAATGGAACAATATAAATTTAAAGCTGAGCCAATAAAGCTCCCGGGCTGGCAAGATATAGAGAAACAAAAAGCGCTCTTTCTTGATGCTGAGTTGGCTATTGATAAGGCTTCACGTTCTGGCACAACCTCCAACCTGCTGCAGCAGCAAAAGGGAAACATGTATATCCTACAAAATAGGCCTGCTGAGCCCTTGAGCCAAGCAGAGCTAGATGCGCTCTATGAGCTTCCTTTTACTAGGGAAACCCATCCTATTTTTAAAAATGTACCTGCTTTAGATACTATAAGAAATTCCATAACTATAGTCCGCGGATGCTCAGGCAACTGTTCCTTCTGTGCTATAGCTAGACACCAAGGTCCTCAAATCATTTCCAGAAGCAAAAAATCTATTTTAAGGGAAATAGAATCGGTCTCTTCCAAAAAGGCTTTTAAAGGCACCATCACTGATCTTGGGGGGCCAACTGCAAATTTGTATGGAGCATCGTGCGAGCTTGGTTACAAGTGCAAGAAAAAAGATTGCCTTTATCCAGAAGTGTGCAAACGTTTTAATGCCAATGAAAAGGAATTTTTAAACCTGCTGAGAAAAGCAAAAAAGATTCCAAGGATAAAACACATATTTGTGTCTTCAGGCCTGCGCATAGAGCTCCTTTTAAAGACACCAAAACTGCTGAAAGAAATTCTTTTAAACCATACGCCCGGGATACTAAAAGTAGCGCCTGAACACACCGAGGAGGAGGTGTTGAAACTAATGCATAAGCCGGATGGCCTACTCATGGAAGAATTTCTCACAAAATGCCGTAAAATATCCCGGTCAGCCAGCAAGAAAGTTGAGATTACTGCCTATTTTATGACATCTCATCCAGGGTGCACCATTGCCCATATGAAGTCAATGCAGGAAAAATTAAAGAAGTGGCGTTTAGCTGTGCGCCAATTTCAAGATTTCACGCCAACACCGGGCACATTGTCCACTGCCATGTACGTAACCGGCTTGGATAGGTACACAAAAGAACCCATTTACGTTGCCCGCAAGCGAGGCGAAAGAAAGGCCCAGAGAAAAATTTTAGAGACACTGATGCGGCATTGAGGGAATAATAAAGAAAATCCATTTACCCTTTCCTTTTTCCTGCTGCAGTGAACAAATTATTGACCTATATGAAAGGTGGTGGCCCATAAATAAAATGGCGATGTTGTAATATCTGCTCCTGATTTGATAACTAATGTATATAAAGTATATGCACCTGATTTTAAAGAACCAACTGGAATATCACCAAAAAATCTTGCTTTAAGCGGCGCTACAACACCCTGTTTCCATGATAATAGTCCCTCACTATTCAATGCATGAAGATTTCCATCTTCTCCAATGATAAACACCTCATTAGGATCATATGCTGGAGCATAGATGCCAAGATAGAGATCAACTGGCTCCTCAAATGCGGGCAGTTCAAGCTTAAGTGATACTTTGCCATTTCTTATATCTCCCGGCGTAAATGGCATAAGCCCATTAGCACTATTGCTAACTACAGGTTCAACAGGGAATTCATATTGGAAAAACTTAACTTCAGCTGGCAGAGGCATGTAATCCTGCGGAATCTCGCTTACCTCTTCTATTCTCACTCCTTGTGCGAGTTCTGGCACTGAAGCGATAGAAAATATTTGGTGTTCCCCAAGGTCTAAGCTCTTCTTAAAGGTTAGCTTCTTCCTTGTTTCAGAAGAAACGGGCATAAGATGTAAACCATTTAATTCAAGCGTACGTCTATTTGCAGACTCTAAATAAATTGCGTTTTTCTTGACCCATATATTAAGAATGGAATTGTCCATTGCTCCTTTTATAATATTGAAATCCGTAACGGTTATATTTTTGTTTGCAAGTTCAGGCGCGAGCTCGTTAGGATTATTTAAAAAATCTGAAAATTTTTCGTTCTTTTTGCTCAATAACATAAGCTGCATGTTTTGAGTTGTATCAGAGCCGAAAGCTAATTTAACCCCATCAGAAAGGGGTGAAACATCTATTTTTCCTGAAAAGCCTACATCTCCTTTTAATGCAAAATGAACATTTTTATCAGTAAGCATTGCTAGAGTAGGCTTCCTGTTAGATATCCCGTTTACATGCATTTTGTAGTTTTTGTCAGATGGTAAAATTATAACAGAATTACCGCGTCCAGCTTGGGGTAGCGGGATAAAAGCGGCTCCAGGGATCCCTCCTGACCCTTTAACCCCTATTGAATGATTTTCTTCATCTTCAACGGTTATATCAGCATTGCCTGCAAATATCATAAAAATGCCTTCTGGAGACAATGGAAGGGTGTATTCCTCTCTGAGAAGCAGGTTCTCTGGCAATGTCATAATAACTGCACCATATATCCACTCAGTTTGACCATTCAGGCCTTGCAGATAAATTGGCATATTAATACATCCTCTTGTCCATTCGGTGCGACCAGAAAGGAAAAATGAGAAGTTATTATTATTAGTATCTATTTCTACATAGGGCAGGTTTTCATAAGTACAGTAATTTATATCTTCAGCAATAGTTATATATCTTGCGCTATCATATAAACCACTTGCCTCTGGACGGTTGGAATCATAGACATATGCTCTGTAGATTCCATTTCCCATATCCATAAGAAAATCTACAAGCAGGGTATGGCCTGTTGCAGCTTCACAGTCAGATGCATCGGGGAAGCCTATTATAGAAAGCCCTGGATGACGGCCTGCATTCAATTCACGTTGCAGCTCTGCAACAACTCGCCTGGTATGCCTATCATACCTATCAACTAATGCGCCTAAAAATTCAGCTGAAAGAACAGCCCCCTGTCTTGCTCCAATATGAAATGAAGCATTATCCCATGAGGCATGCGCTACATCATTACAAGCACCATTACAGATCTCATTGGCTGCCTGATTGCCATCTTTATAGATTTTCAGAGCATTTGAAGTAAATCCAGTGCAAGTACCATCCTGACCAGCAATGCGATATACTTCATAATAAAGTAGCCCTAACGGAGAAGGGATACCTAGCTGAAGACGATTCTCTACCCCAAAGTAATTTCTAAAATCCCCATCAGCGGTTTCTTCCATCCAATCCCTAATTTTATCTCCAATCCATCCTAGTTTATCAAGAAGAGAGGATATCGAGTCAGGATCAGCTGTATAACAGTCGCATAACCAATTATCCCAACACTCATCAGGCACCAAAGCAGTACGACCACAAATGCTAAAAGTAATATAGACATCTTCTTTTCCAAAAGTGAGGGCATACTCAGGATAAGTAAGCATTTTCCCTTGATTATGGAATATAAAGCCAGCTTTTGCCTGTAATGGATAGTGAAGTCGATGATTTTCTTGAAGTGAGCCTACCAGGTTTTCAATGTCAAGAGCGCTTACCTTGATAGTATAGTAAGGATTACTTTCTCCATCAGGCCATGCCTTGCAAGTACTAAATGTTATTGTCTTTCTATAATCCTTAACTTGATTGGTGCTTGAAGCTTCACCTACAATAAATTCTTCTTGATAAAATCTGTTTTCATCTGAAGGTGTTCCAACATGAACTCCTAGGCGTAAAATGCCTTCTTGGTCGGTAACATGAACTTTGAAGGAATATTCCTGGCCCGGATAGATTTTCTCAGGCACATCTTCAAGGGTAATTATAGGTTTAGAGCGTGATCCAAACCAAATGGACCTACTAATCCATCCCGTAGAATTTCCATAGGTATCTTCAGCCATTGCCAAAAGAAGGTGTCTACCTGTCCCAAATCTACTAACATCAAGGTCATAGGTACAATGACCTGTATTGCTAACATCACAAAGTTCATGATCATCGAGTTTTAGGATAATTCTTCCTATCCCAGATACGTCATGGGCAGTAGCGCCAACCCGAATCACATCATTAATGTCATAGCTATCCCTCTCTGGATTCACGCTGATCGAGAGGGTTGGAGGATTAGTTTCACCAGATAGGGAGCAATCATCAGGGCATTCCTCATAGAGATCACATATTCCATCTCTACACTCACTTTCTATGGCATTACCACGAAAATAAATCATTAACCCAGACGAAAGTGAGGGAATATGTTCATTCCTTCCATAAAATGGGATACCTTGGGAAATAGCAGAGAAAAGAGGAGGGCAGTACCAATCTATTAATTCCAACTTGAAACTCCCAGGGATATTACCGCTGGAAAACCATCTTTTAAATTTCTCAGTGAGATTTATCCTAAAAACCATCTTATTACCATATCTATCGCGATCTCTGCTGATTTCAAGAAAATCCGCCCTATTGCCCCAAGAATATATCTCTGATATATCAAGCTCTGTTGGATCGCGATAACAAAAATACCCAGCTTCCACAGGAATATTACGACACCTGTTGCTGTTGAAAGAATCATTATTCCAGTAACTATTCACCACAGAAACATAAAATCCGGGGAGCATACAAGAAGATAGATCGTCTAGGAAATCCAAAGAGGAAACCAGTATAAGTTCAACCCGTGTAATATCATCAGAAGAAAGCGAACTTCTTCTAAGACGACCTGTATCTATCGCTATCAATGCGCCTGCATCCCCTATTTCATTCTTTTCTTTCACT
>JAMOUE010000466.1 GCA_027068235.1 Deltaproteobacteria bacterium
GAAGCATACAAAGTCGCTGGCGTAGATAGCATCTGCGACATGAGTTCCATGTTCACCAACAAGGTCTTGATTGAGCTGGAAAGCCCACAGATAAAGGTGGTTACAACCATAGAAAAGGGTAAGGCCCTGCTGGTAATGTTCGAGCTTCCACCAACTCTGCCTGCAGATGGAATAAGGGTGCAAGATATTGTAAAAGATCCTGCCTTTGCCTCAGACTGTGTATTTGCAGGAGTAGTTGACGAAAAAAGAGAAAAAATTGTGCTTCCAAGGGGCAGTGATAAGCTTTACCCAGGAAGCAAGGTATTCATGGTAGTAAATGAAAGGGGACTGGCTGCAATAGGTAAATACCTGAAAGGCGCCACACAGAAAACTACATAAATGAATCACATATTTGGTTGGTGTTTGGTGTATTTGGCAAGCGAAATGTAACCTGAAAAGTGTGCACACCAATAACTAGCTGGAAAACTTGGTGTTTTGTTGCTACATTCAAGAAAAGATCATTACACATTTGTGGGGTTTATCCATGTATGCATTTCATCTAATAGCAGAAAAAAGAATAAAAGAGGCAATGCAAAAGGGACAGTTCGACAATCTGCCTGGCAAAGGTAAGCCCTTAGTCTTTGAAGATGATTCCATGATTCCAGAGGACCTTAGGATGGCCTACAAGATCTTAAAGAATGCAGGTTTTTTGCCTCCTGAGCTTCAAACTGAAAAAGAGATAAAGCAGGCAGTGGATTTACTTGAAAACCTAGATGATGAGCAAATGCGTTATCGCCAGGTAACAAAATTAAACGTCATGATTACCAAGATGAATATGATGCGCAAAAGGCCTGTTAACCTGGAAGCAGACCAGATCTATTACCGAAAGATTGTAGAAAGGGTAAAAGTAAGAAAAAAATAACGCTGTTTTTTTGAAAACTGCCTTTAGTAACTATCTGAGGAATTACAAAAACATTACATGACAAAAAAAAGAAAAAAAATTGGCATTGGCGTAAGTGATTTTCGAAAATTAAGACAAAGTGACTGCCTTTTTCTAGATAAATCTCTGTTTATAAAAGAGATAGTTGATACAGGAGCAGAAATCCTCCTTGTTCCCCGGCCAAGGCGCTTTGGCAAGACCTTAAATCTTTCAATGCTCAAATACTTTTTTGAAAGACATGAAAAAGGTGAGAAAAAGAAAGAGACAGAAAGCCTTTTTAACAAACTTGCAATAAAAGAAACTGATGCTTTTAAAGAACACT
>JAMOUE010000467.1 GCA_027068235.1 Deltaproteobacteria bacterium
GTGGGCCATTGTTTCATCCCAAGCAATTTGTGCCTGAAAAAAATAGTCAAAATTGTCCAATTCACCGCTTCTGTGAGATGAATAGATCTGCTTGAGATATCTTTTGTAAAGCTCATTATCAAGATCCAGATGTTGCGGCAACTGTGTTAACTCTTTCTGAGATAGGCTTGAAATGCCACTTCTGGCTATCTTTTTTGATATTTCGCTTGGTAAGTTGAGGGCTATTATCGGTATATTGTGATCTTTGCAAAATTCTACGATTGGCCGGTAGAAATGGTAATTAAATGCCCATCGTTTGAAATACTGGCTTTGTTTCAGAAATTCTTTTTCAGAGATAGAACCAGCCAGGTAGCTGTCAATAACCTTTTGAAAAGGCGCTTGAAACATCTCCATGCCAACAGCTAGGTCTGCATGTTTGCTAAGTTCCCTGATTATCCTTAGTTGTGCCTGATGTATCCCTTCTTGGTCATGTTTTTCCCCAAGATATATTACATTAGATGGAACAAGCTTCTCTACTATTTGCCATGTAGAAGACTCTATATTCTTCGAAAAGATTCCTGAAAGCTGGTTTGTCACCTTGGAACTTATTCCATTTTCAAAAGGGGCCCTTGCCTTTTTTACTAATCTGCCATCTTCAAACATAAGAAAGGAATATTTCCCATAATGGGGAAGTTTTGCCATGATTTTTCTGGTTTGGGAGTTTGAAGATGCCTTGATAGCAGTGACAACAAAGGCCGGGTTTAGAGGGTTTTCTCTAACACGTACTGCTACTCCGTTAGAAGGCTGTTCTAGCTTGCCTGCTAACTTTTCAAGCCTTCCCTGCGTGGAGCCAAGTACCAAAAATGCCCCTGTCTTTAGCATACTATGCTTCAATGCCTTTCGTTCAATGGTGTTAAACCCCATTTTTTTAAAAAAAGAGACCAAAGGAGCATATGTCTTTTTCTCTTTTTCCATGGGTAAAATAATGGTCTTTTTTTCTGCTCCAAACAGTCTGGCCAAGGATGGCGGGAACTCCTCATATGTAAGATCTCTCATGAGGTCAAATTCAGGATCAACGATTAAGAGCCTGGGTTGAGCAGTAGTCTTGAACTGTATTGGTGTTTTTAGGTGTGAGCTTTCAAGGATAAAAGGGATTGCTTTACCATTCACTGTTATAATCTGTATTGGAATCCGTAGGTTATACGCCCGTTTAAGCTCTTGGTGAATGGTTGCCGTTGTCAAGTATTTACCATCTTT
>JAMOUE010000468.1 GCA_027068235.1 Deltaproteobacteria bacterium
TGCGGCTTGCAGTAAGTGGTTTGGTATGCGGTTTTTTCTGGGAGATGTGGAATTTTTGGAGCTATCCCAAGTGGATATATTCCATTCCATATGTTGCACATTTCAAGATATTTGAAATGCCCTTGTTGGGTTATTTGGGATATCTGCCCTTTGGGCTTGAGTGCGCATCCGTTGCTGCTGTCTTAATACCATTAAGTGAGATCTTGAATAATTCAGTGTATAGTACCATTAAGTGCTTGTAAAAGTTTATTGATTGCCAGAAAGGCTGTAAAGCTACCTGGGAATAGGCTGTATATTGCTTCTGGTATTTAACACCCAGTGTGGAGTTTACCTTCTTTTTCAATAACTATATTGTATGGTGATTTAAGTGATTATGATCACATAATCTGTCATTGCGAGGAGGCGCTTTAAAGCGCCGACGAAGCAATCCCCCCCGAAAGTGCAAAGAGTAGGGGATTGCTTCGGGCTCTATTGAGCCCTTGCAATGACGGGTGATAGTAAAGACTTTATAGGGATTACACTGGTCTGATTTAGCCTTTGAACATGGGAGTGTGTGGAGGTGACTGCTATCTAATACAAGCAGCCAATACCTGTTTCATGTCTGTTTCACCAAGGAGAACCTTTCTGATACCATCTTGTTTGAGAGTAGTCATTCCATGAGCTAGGCCATAATCTCTGATTTCCATAACAGGTTTTTTGGCCTGAATAAGTTTTCGTAGGCCATCATCACTTACCAACAGCTCATGGATGGCCAATCTCCCTTTGTAACCTATGTTGTTACATGCAGAACATCCTTTTGGCCTATAAAGTTTGATTCCTTCCAGATCTTCTGCAGACAGCGGCCTGGAAGGGTTCTTTCCAAATTGATAGAGAATAAGCTCCTTCTCTTCCTGGTCTGGTTCGTAGGCTTCCTTACATTTTGGACATAATCTTTTTACCAGCCTTTGGGCGAGAACGCATAAGAGGGCATCTGCAAAGTTGAAGGGGTCCATCCCCATTCCTAGCAGTCTGGTAACAGTTTCTGGTGCAGAGTTGGTGTGTAGAGTGGAAAATACCAGGTGACCTGTTAACGATGCTTCAATAACGGTGTTGGCAGTCTCCTCATCTCTTGTTTCACCAACCATTATTATATCTGGGTCGGCCCTGAGAAAGGCCCTTAGAATCCTGGCGAATGTGAGTCCGATGCTAGGTTTAACCTGCACCTGCCTAAGTCCTTCTTGAACAATTTCAACAGGATCTTCTGCCGTCCATATCTTTTTTTCCGGCCTATTGATATGTCCAAGGGCTGCATGCAATGTGGTAGTCTTACCAGAACCAGTAGGACCAACTACCAGGATGAGTCCATAGGGCATTTCGATACATTTTTTTAGGTTTTCAAGATTTTCTTCTAAAAGGCCTATTTTTTCTAGCGGCATTGCCTCAGATGAAGCAAGAATACGAAGTACAACGTCTTCGTTACCTTCAGTTGTTGGCAATGTTGCAACACGTAGCTCTATGTTTTTGCCAGATCTCGTCTTAAATTTAATCTTGCCATCTTGAGGTAGCCTTTTTTCAGCAATATCTAGGCTTGCCATGATCTTTATTCTAGAGACCAAGGCTTTTTTATAGTTGAATGGTATGGTCTGATATCTTAAACAGTCTCCATCTATCCTATATCTTATAAGAGCGCCCCGCTTCCCTGTGAGGCTTTCAATATGTATATCTGAGGCATTTCTGATGAAAGCGTCTTCAATAATTTTATTGGCCATTTGCACCACAACGCTATCAGCGTCTGATGCAATGGTGTCGTCGTCTTCGAGTTCTTCCTCTTCTTCATCGATGAGTTCTAGCTGTTCAAATACATCGTCTTCTTCTTGCCCCATATTGTATTTGCCAAAGAAATAATCGATAAACTTATCTATATCTTCCTTTAGGGCAACGGCATATTCAAAGTTTTTGGCCTTTAGAACCCTTTGAATATTATCTATCTTGCTAAGGTCGTGGGGATTATCAACGGCCACCAGAAGCGTATTGCCTTCTTCTTTAACAGGGGCACATGGAGTGGTGCGAAAGAAATGCTCTTTAATGCCTGTTATGCATTTTGGAGTACTACCCACCTCCAATTCATCAAATTCTATAAAAGGACATCTATAATATTCAGAAAGTGAGTTTCCTATTTCGTCCTTATCTATGCCAAATTGATTCATTAAGATAGTTTCAATTGGCTTTTTAGATTGCTTGGCCGTCTCCTTGGCTCGCTCCAATTGTTCACCTGTTATAAGGCCGTTTCTTATTAAATAATAAAATCTGCCATATTTTTGTGCCGTTTGGCTAAGGCTTTCTAGTTTTGTTTTGGCATTTCTGAAATTTTCATTGAGCTGTACCAGTTTTTCTAGTGTTGATACTGCCTTTGTAACAGACCCTGTACGCTCATAAGTTAAAGCTAGCTGATAAAGTGCCTCTTGCTTGAGATCGTCTGGTAACTGTGGATCTTCTAGTGCCTTTTCTAAATAGTCGATGGCATCAAAGGGCATGTCCAGCTTGAGGTAAAGTTCCCCCATTTTCATTCGCACAAGCCCTTTTTTATACCCAGCCTTTTCTAGAATACGCAGGTCTTCAAGAGCTTCAGAATAAAAACCAGCTTCAATAAGCCCCAGACAGTTTTCAAAATCTTGTTTAAACTCGTCTTCTTGATGTGGCTCTAATTCTTGATCTAACTCACCTTGGTTGTTGACACCTCCAGAGGATAGTAGTTGTTTTAGCTTGTTTTCAATATGTGACTTGACTTCTGGTGTCAGAACTTTATCAGCTGCCTGTAGTAAATCATTTAAAATATTTATTGCTTCATCATAGAGGCCATGATTTAAATATAGTTCCGCTTCTTCTAGCTTATAATCTATTGTTTCGGGAGTTATATTTTGCTGTTTTGATTCCCGTTCCATTCCTGGCATAGTTATCACCCTAACCGATTAACTGATTTGGCTGTTAATACAGATATTTTGATACCATGAATCTCGACTACTCCATCAAAAGAGCTATTCCTTTTCTTTTCATATTTAGCGTCTTGCGGAACATTTATCAAAATCGGAGTGTCTCTAGTTAGAAGTATGCAGCCATTTTCTCCATCAAATAGTACCAATATATAAAATTTGGGCGGAACCTTTAGTGGAAGATCATCAAGGTTTCTCACTACTGGAAACGACAATTTTGATAGTTGTCTTTCTTCAATACCGGTTAATTTATTGCTGAATTTCCTGGAAATCTTTGACCAAGGCCACGGTCTTAGCTTAGAAAGAGGAACAAAGTTGGCCTTTTTGATAAAGTTTCTCGAAAGAAGTGGTGGTTCTCCAATGTAAACCACTTCTTCTTCCGGTATTCCTATTTCCACCCCCTCTATGGATAGGGTTAACAACTTATCCCATTTACAACCGTGCTCTTTTTGAAGTTCAGGCTCTCTTTCCATTTTACCGGGAGAGGCTGGAGTGGGTAATTCAAGACCGCCTGGCTCAAAAAAGTATCTAAAAAGTCTGGCTATCTCATTTTCAAGACTCTCTCTGATATTTTTCTGAAATTTATATAACTTTTCCATACCAGACGTATTCGCCAACAGCTTTTCAAGAGATAGAATGCGGTTGACCTGTCTTTGAAGTTCCTGCAGATGCGATGCTAGAATCTCCTTGGCCTCTTGTTGCTCTGGTATAGGTCCTATGTTCAATGACGAAGAATGTGAGGTCTGTAAGTCATCAAGACTATCTTTGAGATCCTGGAAAGACAATTTCTCAGTACTAGTACCTGTATCAGAAACAGCATCAGTGTCAGGTTTGATCTCTGGTTGAATTTTAGTTTTTGGAGGCGCTGGTTTACGAACCTTTCTAACCTTGGTTTTAGTAGGTTTGCGTTTAGCTTTAGGTGGCCTAAGAAGGGTCTTCAGTTCCATTTTCATGGAACGGACCTCTGCGTTTCCTACAGGAACACCTTTATATATGTCAATGACCATTTCTATTGTGCGTTTCAAAATGGATGGTGCATTGACCTTCATCTTCTCTGGAAGCTTCAGGCTCTGCTTTAAGACATTATAACTCAGTATAAGTAGAGAAGTCGCATTTTCATTCGATTTGATTTCAGGAACTTCTAGTAATTCTCTTATTTCTGTGAGTGCTCCAGTGAGCCTATTGTCAGAAACTTCCCATTCGATGGTGTAAAGGTCTTCTCTGACTTTTTCTAATTTTTGAAAAGTTTCATCTACTTCTTCAAAGGATTCTTCTTCAGCCCATGTTTCTAGCTCATCTGTTTCTTCTTCAAAGAGTTCAAGCTCAATTTCATCGTCTGGTTCCGGCACAGGTTCAATCTCTGGCTCTGGCTTTGGTTCTAACTCATCCAGAGACAGTTCCAAATCTTCCTTGGTATCTGGCTCCTTGATAATTGGAACCTCTTCCCGTGCTTTTGCTTCTTCCAGCTTTGGTTCCTCTACTACCTTTGGTTCGTCTTCAAGTGTCTCATCAAATGACAGATCAAAAGATATTTCCGGTTCTGTATCGTGATGTGAGTCTCCGCTTGTAATCTCTTTTACCTCTTGCGTGAGAGGATCTATCTCTATCTGTTTCGTTGGTTTAAAGAGATCATCTATTGTTTCTTCTATTTTGCTTGTTAAAACTTCTGGCTTAGGGAGATTGTTATTGTCCTTCACAGTACTTCTCCATTTATTTTTTGGGATTTAGCAAATGTTTAGTAGCAACGTGTCTGATTGTCTTTTTGCTTATATCTTTAAGAGTTTCAAATACGCCAATGCCTTTTGTTGCTGCAGCCTCAAATGTCTTGACCTTAAGCTGTCTATTAAGATCATGTTCCAGTTCCTCTATTGAAAGAGTAGGAATAGGCGATTTGGCAAGATCTCTCTTGTTGTATTGTATTACAAGAGGCATAGATCGGATATCAAGATTATATTCTTTAAGATTATTAATGAGGTCTTTTAGGCTTTCTATGTTTTTGTTGCGCCTGACCCTTAACGAATCGGCAACAAAAACTAGGCCATCA
>JAMOUE010000469.1 GCA_027068235.1 Deltaproteobacteria bacterium
AGCAAATTTAAGGAACAAACTTCATCATTTAGATGGAATAAAAGTAGTAGTTACCTATCACCCAGCTTATATCTTGCGTTTTGGAGGCATTAAACAAAAAAACCTAAAAAAAGAGGCTTGGGAAGATTTACTGCTTCTCCAAAAGGAATACCGAAAATTGGCTAAAACCCGATAAACTCACCAAAGCCAGTAGCTGGCGTAAAGGCTATAACACCTCTTTCATCCTTGATACAGCCTCTTCCAGTCTCTCTTTAGGCACTGTTAATGCAAAGCGCACATATCCCTCTCCGGGATCTCCAAAGCCATTGCCGGGCGTGCATACGATCCCAGCCTTTTCTAAAAGCAGGCTACAAAAGGAAGCAGAATCATGACCTTGGGGCACTTTGGTCCATACATAAAATGTAGCTTTGGGCATAGGCGCTTCTAAGCCTATGGAGCGTAAACCATTGACCAGAACATCCCTTCTTTCTGTATAAAGCTTTTGCATTTCTTTGACGCAAGATTGATCGCTTTCAAGGGCTGCAATGGCAGCTTCTTGGATCGCTTCAAACTGGCCAGAGTCCACATTGCCTTTTACCTTTGCCAATGCTCCAATTAGGTCTTTATTGCCTACTGCAAATCCAATACGCCATCCGGTCATGTTATAGGTTTTGGATAATGAATGAAATTCCATTCCTACATCCATTGCTCCGGATGTTTCCAAAAAGCTTGGGGCTGTATAACCATCATAGGTCATTTCTGAATAGGCAGCATCATGACAAACAATGATGTTATTCTTTTTGGCAAAGTCCACCACCTTTTCAAAAAAGGTCGCAGGTGCTATGGCAGCAGTTGGATTATTGGGATAGTTAAGCCAAAGTATTTTGGCACGATTTAAAATTTCATCAGGTATTGAATCAAGGTCAGGCAGAAAATCATTTTCTTCTACAAGAGGAAGATAGTAGGTCTCGCCACCGCTAAAGAGAGTGCCAATATGATAGACTGGATAGCCGGGGGTGGGCACTAAGACCACATCTCCGGGATCAACAAAGGCTAAGGGGAAGTGGGCTATTGCTTCTTTGGAACCAATAAGGCAGCAGATTTGGGAGGCTGGATCAAGATCTAGGCCAAACCGTTTTTTACACCAGTTTGCTGCAGCCTTACGAAAGCTCATCATGCCTACAGATGATGGATAGCGGTGATATGATGGATTGCGTATGGCTTCAGCCATTCTATCCACAATAAATTGGG
>JAMOUE010000470.1 GCA_027068235.1 Deltaproteobacteria bacterium
TCTGAGACTTTTGTAGTCTCTATTCTAGCTACCTGACAGTTTGCTAAAAGGTCACAAATATAAACGAAAAGAAATCGAAAGAGGCTCTTGATTAGTAATTCGTCTATCAACAGAACGAAGACCAATTTGAAAGATGGACAGATCTCTTCGCTCATTCCTGTCAACTAAACGCCTCAGTCCAGACTTGATTATTTTTGAGCCAAAGGCAACAAGCCAAAGATATAAAAGAACAACCGCAAAAGTTAAGCGAGATAATTTTTGAAAGCTTCGTAGACGCGAACTTTCAAGATTGAAGCCATGTTTTTTCATATCGCCAAACATCTCTTCTATCCACATTCTCACCTTGTAACCACGAAGAGTTGCTTTGCGAGAATCAAAGTTGGTAGCCAAGAGCCAAGGTATCTTTTCTCCTTTCTTCCAATGAGCCAAGAGATTTACCGGATGGGCGTGTTTTTGTGTCAGAAGCCCTTGCCCCAGCCAGATGCTTTCTCCGGCTTTTGAGATAAAATCGCCGAAGGTTTTCCATTTACCACCGGAGATTTTCACCAAATGACTGGATTTCTGGCGCAAAACATAGTACCAATGCCATTTTTCCACTTGGCGAATGACTTCCACAGAGCCAAATTCGCTGTCTCCTAACAAAAGCACTTGAGCATCTTTCGGTAATAATTGACGGAGATGCGATAATAAAGCCAGTTGTTTTCTTGACGAGCTATGACCTCGAGATGATTTTACCCATGTCCAGACCACAGGAATGGCACGGCGACGATAAGCAACACTCACCATCAGAAGTTGATGATTATTGCCTACTTTTGAACCGTCTACCAGAATGCGGACAACACCTTTTTTGCTGATTTCTGCTAATAAAGGAGCTATCTCAGGGTCATAACAATCTCGAACTTGAAGTGCTGAATTTTCTAATGTGCGACTTAATCTGCGTTGAATACTTAGTTGTACCGCTTGACTTGGGATTTTAAGTGCTATGGCATGTAAGGCAACCGATTTGCTTAGATAAATGCCAACTATCAGATTGGCTAGATTACGTTTTTGAGTTACTCGCAGATGAGACCAACGTTGTTCAATTTGGCGAAACCAGATATGATATAGGCGGTTGATTGACATGAGCTCTCTCCTTGTATTGTCGGTTTTGTGGTGAAAACTAACTTTACTTGGTTTTGCCAAGTCAATCAACCGTTTTTTTTCAAACTGTCAGGTAGCTAGTAAGACTTA
>JAMOUE010000471.1 GCA_027068235.1 Deltaproteobacteria bacterium
GAACGATGTATTGGTTGTCATATTTGCTCTATAACTTGCGCTAGATTAGTTCATGGTATCCTTTCATGGCGTATTGCAGGGATTCGTATAAAAAGTGCTGGTGGTATATCTACAGGTTTTGAGGCCACCTATTGTTTAGCCTGTAAAGATCCTGTCTGTATGCAAGAGTGCCCCACTGGAGCCATTACGAAGCGTAAGGTAGGTGGTATAAGGATCAAAAAGGACTCTTGCATTAGATGTTTGAGATGTGTAGAGGCTTGTCCAGTTGGGGCTATAACATCTGATGAGTTTGGCTTTCCAGTAGTTTGTCTTCACTGTGGTATATGTACAAAATTTTGTCCCCATGGATGTTTAGAAATGGTGGAGGTTTCGTTGGACTCGGATGTTTCGTTAAGTGGAGGACGCATTGGTGAATAAAGATACTTTCCGCATTATGACAGTAAATCTGTCCACGAAACGTACTAGTTTAACCATTTTAGATGGTAGAAATAACGCCATAGGGGGAAGCGGTTTATGTGCCTTACTTTTCAATAAAATGGGGCACATGAATGAGCCATGGGATCATCCAGAGCAGCCGCTTATTTTTGCTATAGGTCCTCTCACTGGCTATTTCCCTCTCATGAGCAAGACGGTATGTGCTTTTAAATCGCCTTATCATAATCAGTACACAGAAAGTCATGCTGGTGGACGCAGTGCCCTTAGTTTAAGGTTCGCAGGCATTGATGCCTTGGTGATAGTAGGTAAAGCCAAAAGACCCTGTTTGATAAGTGTTGGTTCCCGTAGTGTGGAGATAAGGGATGCGCACTTTCTTTGGGGGATGGATGTCATACGTTCTGGAAGGATAATTCGTCACATGGTTGACCATTCTCATGGCCACAGGTCTATTCTTCGTATTGGCCCAGCAGGTGAGAATCTTTCAGCTATGGCTTCCATCAACGCAGATACTTACCGTCATTTTGGCCGTTTAGGTGCAGGAGCCGTAATGGGTTCTAAAAATCTCAAGGCAATAGTCATTCTTGGAGATTCATCTTTGGATATTCCTGAAGATGATAGGTCATACCGAAAGATATGGAAAGAGATTTACAATGAAGTGCATAGTTCTGGAATGATGCATAAATATCACGATTTAGGAACACCTGCGAACCTTGAAAGGCTAAACAATCTGAAATCTTTGCCATGGCGTAACTTGCAGGCAAGTTATGACCCGGAAGCCTCAAAAATTTCTGGCGAAACCTTTGCCACTAATCATTTGTTAAGGAATCTTGCCTGTTCTGGTTGCCCAGTGGGATGCATTCACGTAGGTTTTGTAAGAGAGAAATTTAGTCAGGACAATCGTTATTACTATCAGCAAGTTGCCTATGATTATGAACCCATTTTTGCCGTTGGGAGTATGTTAGGCATAAAGGAGCCTGTAGCAATATTAAAACTTATTGAACAATCAGATCGTTTGGGACTTGATGTTATCTCAGCCGGAGTTGCACTAGCTTGGGCGACTGAAGCACTTCAGCAAGGCATTTTAGGCCTTAATGAAACTATCGTGCCATTAGAATTCGGGATAGGTCAAAAGTATCTTGAGGCTCTTGGCTATCTGGCGAAGGGTGCCAATGAATTTTACGAGCTTTTAGCCCAAGGGACCATGAAGGCTGCTAACCATTACGGAGGCACTGAATTTGCCTGTGTTCTTGGTCAAGAGATGGCCGGTTACGCTACTGGAGAACTATTTTTTACCGCCCAATCCCTTGGTTTTCGTCACTCTCACCTTGATACTGGTGCTTATTCCTATGAGCAAAAACATAGTGAAAAAGACATATCTGGAGCGGTAAACTTTCTTTTAAACGATGAATTGCCAAGGTGTCTTTTGAATTCTATGGTAGCATGTCTTTTTTCTCGAAAAGTTTATACAACAGAGAAATTGGCCAGTTGCCTAGATTCTTTAGGTTATAGTGAGATGGCATCTGGTCTTGATAAGACTGCTGAAAAGATTCGACAAGCAAGATGGGCTCTAAGATTTAAAACAGGTTTTGTTCCAGACGAAGTCACTATTCCTAAACGATTTTTCAAGGTTACATCTTGGAAAGGCAGGGTGGATAAGGAATATCTACTTGAGTTGAAAAAGGCTTACGGAAAGGCCTTAATAAGCATTACGAGGAGTGATAATTAAATAAGGAGAAAAGTTTTTATGAATATCCAGGCTTTTAGGGATAAACTCAAGAAAAAGGCTGGAACCAAGGCAGGAATGATACTTATACACAATGGTATCGTGAGAGACCATGCTAAAGACAATAAGCCTTGTACCAGTTTAGATATAGAAGTCAACTTTGAAATTCTTAATCAAATAATGGAAGAGACGCGAAAATTGCCCGGGGTGGTGGCGGCAGAGGTAGAAATCAGATCAGGGCATCTCAAAAAAGGTGATGATGTCATGTTGCTAGGAATTGCCGGAGATTTTAGACATAATGTGATTTCAGCTCTAAGCTATTGTCTTGATAGGATTAAAGAAGAGGTCACAAATAAGAAGGAGTACCCATAGTTTTTTTAGTTTGAAAAAATATAATAAAAAAAGGAGCTACCTCTCTTATAAGGCAGCTCCTTTTTTATTGCAAAAAAGCTTTTCTTGTTTATATGTACTGTTTTCTCAGATAATAAGCACCGCTTCCCATCAAAATGAGTGTGAATATAATCATTCCCCATTCATTAATAGTAGGTACTGCCGTAACTGCTTCATCGTCACGTATAGTTACTGCAAGTGTTGTAGTCCCACTTGCAGCTCCAGTAATGTTATTAAGTCTGATAGAAAATGTTTTGGGCCCATCCTCGTCAGAATTATCTATTATAGGTACGGATATATTTTTACATCCCTCTTCACCATCTGCCCAATTAAGAGTTCCTTCGCTTCTTGTATAATCCATACCTGCTTTAGCACTATCATCCACTGTATAAAAATGTACTGATGCTGCACCACTTGTTCCATTTGTCCTACATACTTGAACTAGTAGATTACCAACATTTTCATAAGTAGTTGTAGCGCTTGTTTTAAAACCAACTGTACCGGGGCCTACAAATGTAGCTGTAACTGATTTATCAGCATCCATAGTAACTACACAATTTCCTGTACCAGTACATGCTCCAGACCATTTTACAAAAGTTGCCTGATTATCAGCTGTGGCTGTGAGAGTAACAGAGGTTCCATCATCATAGGAATGTGTGCATGTTGAAGGGCAATGAATTCCTGCAGGAGAGCTTGTTACGGAGCCAGGCCCGTTAACAGTAACACTTAAGCGATGCTGAGGAGTTGGAGGAGGTGAAGCACTTTTAATGGTTACAGTGGCTCCAACTCCGGTTAGATTGGGTGCTATGGCCGTATTACTTGGATCAAATAATTGTAAAGTGGAAGGATCAAATAATAAGGTGGTTGTACCGGCCTTAATGGCTGTTGCCTTTACCTCAAATAACTTGACTGATGTTCCGCCAGGAATAGTTTGGCTACCACTAATGCTTGCTTGGCTAACACCCAAAATACCCTTACTGGAAGTGGACGTGACATTACCCATATCCAAACCTAATCCTTTAACAAACTTAACAGCATCTATTGCATCAGGATACGGATCAGTTGCATTAGTTCCATTATCCTCAGCTAGATTATAGGGGTTAATATATATAAAGTTAGGATCAAACTCTAAACCAACTCCATAGCTTCTTATATCTGTTCCACCTGAATTAACAAACACCTCTAATGTAATATTATCCCCAACTTCTACAGTTTGTGTTTGTGGCTCAATCCAAAAGGTCCCTGCGACACCTCCTCCAGCGACAGCGAATTTACTCCCTCCCAGAATTACAAGAGATAAACAAAGTAGCATCAACCCTAATGTAATTTTTGGTACGAATGTACCCAGTCCCCCTTTTTTCATAACTTTTTGCCTCCTAAGAATATTACTTTAAAAAACTTTTTTAAAATCCCAAAATCATTAACTCTAAATAATTAACATAAAAATCAAAATATCATGTCTACATAGATTTCATATTGTTTCTCTATATTAAAGTTAGAAACAAAAGTCAAGGTCCTACATACTCTTAATAAGGTCGATGTATTTGGCTTTGATTAAAGGTTTTGAACAGGAAATCATTGCTGTATTCATAGAGATTATTTCACTTTTTGCTACACCAGGAGGGAACGTCTAACCCTACAGATTTTCTTGCAATTAGCAAGGCGTCAAGGATGTTTACCTTTCCATCACAGTTTACATCCGCGGTATTTGAATCGCAATTGGTCACTGGAAGGCCTACAGCCAGACGGGCCACCATTAGGGCATCTACTATATTTATTTTGCCATCTCCAGATACATCTCCCAAGTTATTTTTTATATTTTCAACAACACTATTACGATAGTTGGCTACAAAATCTTTAGTTTGGCGAATGGTTTGGGCATTATCCGCCTCATTTTCGATTCCCAACACGTATCCGTCGTGGGTAATATTAGGATTAGAAAAGTATCCCCATGTTGGAAAATAGTAGCTCATTATCGTACCAAACTCCCCTTCAATTCCATAGCCGTATGAATAATCAAATATTCCCTTGGCGCTTGAGTGTTCTTTATCATGAGCACATCCTAGATTATGTCCAAGTTCATGTACCAAGACATAATTGTCACAAATATATCCGTCTGCCTCCCCAACCGAAATTACAGAATACGCATTTGGCCCCTGAGGATAATCAAATGATCCTAAAAGCCAAGCATAACCACAATATACTTCTTTATTCTCAGGTATTTTTAAGGTTCTTATAAGAGTAACAAGATCAGCGCCAAATTGATCCCTTAAATCGGGAACATTGGAAAATACACCCTCGGCATTGGTTAAGGCCTCAAGGACCTCATCTGGACTGCTATCGTCTGGAGAATTAACCTTAACTTTGCCAACTATACGCAAAGTTAAGTCGATTCCACTGTCTTCATAGGCTTGATTGGCAAGCTCAACGAGCATGTTTAGATAAGAATCGAGCTTAT
>JAMOUE010000472.1 GCA_027068235.1 Deltaproteobacteria bacterium
GATAGTGGTAAAGTTGAAGTGATGGTATTGTAAGTCTCCCCTAAAATCATACCAGACGGAAGTGGAATTCTCTGGCAAAATAAAGAGAAGGAGAATTTCAGATGAAAAAGAAAAGATTTAGCGAAGCGCAAATTGTCAAGGTGTTGAAAGAAGCCGAAGCAGGCGTTCCGGTTACAGATTTATGTCGCCAATATGGTTTTAGCAAAAGCAGTTTCTATCAATGGAAAGCCAAATATGGCGGTATGGATATTTCTTCTCTGAGACGCTTGAAAGAATTAGAAGAAGAAAACAGAAAGTTGAAGCAAATGTATGCAGAGCTAAGCTTAGATCATCGTATCCTGAAAGATATTGTTGAAAAAAAGTTATAAAGCCGCGTGAGCGGCGCGTTTTAGTTGAGTATGCTATCCAAGTCCATGAAGCCAGTGAACGCCGGGCGTGCCGCCTTCTAAATCTGAATCGTTCAGGCTTTCGCTATAAGGCGAAGAAAAAAGATGATGGACAAATCCAAAAGGCATTGAAACGTTTAGCAGAAGAACATCCTCGCTGGGGCTTCAAGAAAATGTATGCTTACCTGAAAAACCAGCAAGAGATGAACTGGAACCATAAACGGGTTTATCGGGTCTACTGCGAGATGAAGTTGAACTTACGGGTAAAACCCAAGAAAAGACTGCCCAAAAGGAAAGTTACGCCCTTATACCAGCCTGATACAGCAAATACAAGTTGGTCGCTTGACTTTACCAGCGACAGCCTTGCTTCCGGCAGAACTTTCCGTACCTTGAACATTCTTGATGATTTCAACCGAGAGATATTATGGATAGAAGTAGATACCTCTCTCCCCGCACAGAGAGTAATACGCACGCTCGAAATGATCGCCTCTTGGCGAGGCTATCCGAAACAAATCCGCTTGGATAACGGACCCGAATTCATCTCTCATAAACTGGCTCAATGGGCAGAGAAATATGGCGTGAAACTTGCTTTTATCCAGCCGGGAAAACCTAC
The DNA here is from genome assembly GCA_027068235.1 of Deltaproteobacteria bacterium. Classification (GTDB taxonomy): domain Bacteria; phylum Desulfobacterota; class Dissulfuribacteria; order Dissulfuribacterales; family QOAL01; genus JAADCZ01. The sequence continues at coordinate 1,000 of JAMOUE010000472.1, forward strand.
TCAGAACGCTTATATTGAGCGTTTCAATCGAACCTTTCGGGAAGATGTTTTGGATGCCTATCTTTTTTCTTCTTTACAAGAAGTTAGAGATATTACCGAAGAATGGATGGAAGCGTACAATGCCATCCGCCCGCATGAAGCTCTGGGGAACATTTCCCCGTATCAGTTTGCTTGCCAACATGCCAAAGTGTCCACTTTATGATGGTATGAATTTTGGGAGCTTGACA
>JAMOUE010000473.1 GCA_027068235.1 Deltaproteobacteria bacterium
GTGCTGATTATACGATGCCTTCACTCTTTTTTGTTTTTAGATATCCTTTTAAGGAATTCTTCCTGCCTCTTTTTCTGCCTGTAAAAGTAGAAATATACTGCCAAAAAGTAGCTCAACAATCCAATAGGCAATGCTAAGACCACACCTCCTACTACTAGGCAGTATACTACTTGAATAAACTTGGTGGTTAGAATCTCAAATGCTTCAAAGATACCTACAGAGTGCATTTGGTTAAGCAGAAGCTGAACCTGTTGCCAAGTAACATGTTTTCCTGTAATCAGGACCCCCAATTTCCATGAAAGATAATATTCAATTGGAATCGTTATAGGGTTGCTTACTATCCAGTTTATTACTATGGCAGCAATAATGTTTGCCTTGCAAAGAGTACACAAGAAAATGGTAAGTATGGTGTGGAAAGGTATTGTTGGGGTGACCCCTACAAAGGCACCAATGGCAATACCCCTTGCTATAAAAAAGGGATTTCCTCTAAGCCTGATAAGGCGAAGCCAATAGTATCTTATCTGACGCTTTGGAGACATTGTTCTTTTAAACATGATGTTTCTTCTAACATACTAAAAGGTTTGAGGCTATTATTACTGGGGATTACTTGAGATTACTGGGGAGCACAAAATTCTTCTCTGCATTTGTTGGAGGAGATTGCTTTGGACTCTATTGAGGCGTGGCAATGAGGTGGCGGGTTTGGTGCAGTGCGCGCGTATGGGATTGCTTCGTCAGCCCTAAGAGGAGGGCTTCCTCGCAATGACGAAGAGGGGACGCAGGTCATTACATCATGAGGAAGTGCAAAGCAACTTTTCGTTATCCACCCGCACTAACCAAGCTTGTCATTGCGAGCGAAGCGAAGCGAAGCAATCCCCTTCGAAGGCGCAGAGGAGGGCCGGAAGAAGATTGCTTCGGACTCTATCGAGTTGTGGCAATGACGTGCTCTCCCCTCCAGAAACGCTACAGCCTTTTCACCCACACCTTTTTGCCATCAGAGACCACCACAATCTTTATCACATTATTAAAGCCCTTGACTTTAAGTTCCTTTGCATATGCCCTTTTGTCTATCTGCTCAATGGCCTCCTTCATGGCCTTTTCAGGGTCTTCCTTGTAAAAACCTGCAATGGACTTCATCTCCATTAAGATGGCAGGTTTGCTCTTGTCCTTTTTAGGCACAGCCAGAATGTCGTATCTTCCATATCCAAGCTCCCTATTTGAGCTTA
>JAMOUE010000474.1 GCA_027068235.1 Deltaproteobacteria bacterium
TTTGAACGAACCAGCACCACTGTCATAAATGCATATTTAGGACCGGTTGTTGGAAATTACATTCGCTCGTTGAAACAACGGTTGCCAAAGACCTCCATCCTCGTCCAACTCTCAAGTGGCGGTTGCCTACCAGCAGATAAGGTAGAAGATATGGCAGTATCCACCATCTTGTCTGGCCCTGCTGGTGGGGTACTTGCAGGTCTAGAGCTTGGAAAATCTCTAGGTATATCCAACATTCTTACCTTTGACATGGGAGGAACGTCCACTGATGTATCCCTATGTCCAGGCCGCCTTGTTTATACCAGGGAGTACAAGTTAGAAGGCTTTCCCATTAATCTTCCAGTTATCGATGTGCATACAGTTGGCGCAGGAGGTGGCTCCATCGCCTGGATAGACAAAGGTGGGCTACTAAAGGTGGGGCCTCGCAGCGCAGGTGCAGATCCAGGGCCTGTCTGTTATGGCAAAGGCAATGAAATCACCGTCACCGATGCAAATCTCTTTCTTGGAAGACTCATGTCTGATAAATTCCTTGGAGGCAGGATGACTCTTAACCTTGATAGGGTGCAGGAAAGGATGTGTGATCTTTCTAAAAGCCTTGGACTCTCTCCTGAAGAGACTGCACTTGGCATAATAAAACTTGTTAACATCAATATGGTTCAGGCACTAAGGCAGGTATCCATAGAAAGAGGTTATGACCCTAGGGACTTTCATTTGGTCAGCTTTGGAGGTGCAGCAGGCCTACATGCCCTTTCAGTGGCAGACGAACTGGAGGTAAAAAGGGTTATCATTCCAGAAATGGCCGGTGTGTTTTCTGCACAGGGCCTTGCTGCATCTGATCTTCTTTTTGAAGGCTCAAAGGGTCTATTTTGGCAAAGTGATAAAGAAGATCCAAAAGTTATAAAAGAAACTGCCCAAAAGATCGAAGAAGATCTACTGGCTCAGGCAGCCCCCTTTATGGATGCAAACATAAAAATCCAGAAAAACATACACCTTGATGTCAGATACCTTGGCCAATCCTTTGAAATTATGATTCCATTTGATGAAAAATGGCAGGAGACCTTTCACAGGGAGCATAAAAGGCTTTACGGCTACTCAATGCCTGAAGCGGTTGTTGAAATAACTGCAATAAGGGTAAAGATTCGTCTTATCAAGGGTAAAAAAGAGGTATTTTTCAAGTCCATCCCTATTGAGACTATTTATTCCTTTAAAAAAGATGGGGCTGC
>JAMOUE010000475.1 GCA_027068235.1 Deltaproteobacteria bacterium
GCAGACATTTCTATTTCTGGATTCTTTGTCACTTGTAAAAGTAAAAGAAAAAATGTTGGACAGAATCAGACAGACAAATTTACCTGCAATCGCAAAGGTGTCAGATTAAGTCTAGTTCAGCATATTTCAAAGGACTACCGTTCGGTTTCTTCCCTCTTCCTTTGCCTGATAGAGCGCTTTGTCAACCCTAGCCAATAATTGAGACATGGATTCATCTGAGCGAATCTGGGTTACTCCCAAGGATATCGTGATGGTTATAAACTTATCAGGAGGCTCTACCACGAATCGGTAGCCACTAACCCTTTTCCTAAGCCGCTCGGCCAACTTATAGCTGTCTTCTTTTGTAGTATGAGGAGCAATTATCATAAACTCCTCACCACCATAGCGATAAATAGAATCTGTCTCTCTTACGCTCTTTCGCCATATCATGGCGAGATTTTTAAGGACCTTGTCACCTATTACATGGCCATAGGTATCATTAATCTTCTTAAAATGGTCAATATCACACATTATAAGGGAAACTGGATAGTTGTATCTCTTTACTCTGGACAACTCCTTTTCCAGGTCTTTTTCTAGAGCCATTCTGTTAAATAACCCCGTCAGGGCATCGACCCTAACCTTTGCCCTCAATTCAGCAATTATACGCGCCTGTTCCTTTATCCTCTCCTCAGTCTGTTTGGCCTGTTTTTCCAGTTGAACATTTTTAAGACGAAGCTCTGCAATATCTTCTCGGAAGAGCCTCTCTTCATCCTTTTTGTCCATGGATGTAAGAGAGATGTTGACCTCATTTACGTGTTCTTTGGTAACCTGAACAAATTCCTCTACTGCATCCTTTACCTCACCAAGAATCTCATCAGTTTCGTCCATAAACTCCTGTAGCAGCTCAGGACTAAGATCCTGATCACTTGGCTTCATGTTGGCCACAGTAGGGAATCCCTCTGTAATGGCCACTTCCCAGAACTCCTTAGTATAAATCTGTGGCCAGGGGAGAAGACCCTTGCTGACAAGATTCTTAAGGGCAATCCTTGCTATAGATGTAACCTGTTCGGCCAAAAACTTCTTGCTGGCTGGATTTATATTCATTAAAAGCGCCTGCCAAATCAAAAATAAACTTTTTTTACTTATCGAACAGTGCCAGGATTTATTTAAGAGAAATCAGACCATCTTGACTGTTACTATCTTGGAGATACCCTTTTCTTCCATGGTAACTCCATAAAGACTGTCTGCCATTTCCATTACTTGCTGATTATGTGTAACGAGGATCACCTGAGTAGAGGCGGAAATCTTTCTTACAAGACCATTGAACTTTAAGGTATTCGCTTCATCAAGGGGGGCATCAACCTCGTCAAGGAGACAAAAAGGGGTTGGTTTTACTAGAAAAATTGCAAAGATAAGGGCAAGGGCTGCAAGTGCCTTTTCACCACCGGAAAGAAGGGACAGACTGCTTATACGTTTGCCTGGCAACTTAATCTTATATTCAACTCCAGTTTCAAGGATCTTCTTTTCGTCCATGACAGTCAGTTGGGCTTTACCCCCATCAAAAAGTATTGAAAACACATTCTCCAGACTCTTATTTATCTTTGACAAGGCATCTTTAAACTTTTCCTTACACTCCTTGTCTATCTTCTGAATTGCATTTTGTATATCATCAAGAGATTTTTGAACGTCCTCTTTTTGTTCCAAAAGATATGTAAGCCTTTGGTCAAGCTGCTTGAATTCATCCATTGCCATCAGGTTTACAGGGCCAAAAGACTCGATACTTTTGGCAACATCTTTTAACTGTCTTTCAAGGATAGAAACATCACTATCTGCATGGAACGAGTCATCTTGCAATATATCATCTATATTTGTACGAAACTGGGTGGAACAAACCTCCTTGATGTGCTCTTTATTCTTGGTTGTATCAGAAAGCATGATCTGCAACTTATTTACTTCACCATTAACCTTTGAGATCTGTTTTTGAATCTCTGATTTCTCTTTTTCAAAAACAAGTCTTTTTTCTCTTAGCACATCAATTTCTTGTTCAATATTTTTTAACTCTTTTTCCACGCCCATAAGAGCACTGCTCAAGGATTCCAGGTCTGCCTTTCTCTTTTCTAAAGTTTCACTTAAGGCCTTCTTTTCAAAAGAAAGCTCTTTCAGCTTAGTCTTATTGGCCTCTTTCTCCTGTTCAGACCTTTCAAGGGCCTTTGTCATACGTTTTAGCTCGTTTTCATTTGCCTTTATACGGCCTGAAATCTCTTGAACCTTTAAAAGGTATTTGCTCCTTTTATCATTTACCTCTTTCAACCTTTTTTCCTGCGTAGAAAGCTCTGCCTCGATTTTTTCCAATTTAACCTTTAAATTCGTCTCTTGATCTGACGCCTCTCTAAGCTCCCTTTCAAAATCAGACAATGCAGGAACAATATCATCCAACTCTTGCTTTATCTCATCCCATTCAAATTCCAAAAGCTCAAGCCTATCCTCTAATCTGTTGAGTTGGGCCTTTGATTTATCTACTTCCTTTTCTAAGGTATTCTTTTTTTGTCTTAGTCTTTCAAACCTTTGCACTTCAGACCGGACTTCTTCCTCTAGTCTTTGAACATTTTGTTCTGTCTCTTTTAACTCTATTGAGATTTTCTCAATTTCTTTTAAAAGAAAGGCTCTTTTCTCTTTAAGTTTTTTTATCTCTTTTTTTCTAGCAATTATACCTGAATTATTCCATTGATTACTTGCCTTGTACCGTAACTCTTGCCAGGGTGTAAAAATGAATCCATCCCTTGAGATAACAAAAAGTTCCTCAGAAAAAACAACCTGACTTAAATCTGACTTCAAAAACTGAGACATCTCCTCAACCACAATCCAGTTAGAAAGAAGTTGTCTCACTTTGTTGCTAACCGTATTATCCCCCAAAACTTTTTGTCCAAGTATTTCAAAACCCTCCCCTATTGTCTGCTGTTTTTCCTCTGTTTTTTGCTCCTCTGATAAAGCAGACAACAACACACTTGCGCCCTGGAATTTTTTTGCCTCTTTAGATATGCGTTTTATAACGCCAAGGACATCCTCCTTACTATCAAACACCAAAGACTGAAGTGTCTGGCCCAAGGCTGTCTCAACGAGATCCTCAAATCCATCTGCAACCTCTATCATATCTGCAACCATCAACGTCTCTTTACCCATCTGCCTTCTAAGGGCCTTTATTCCTTTTAAAAGTCCTGTTCCCTCCTCATCTATCCTAGAAAGTGCACCAAGTCTTGCCTCCAATCCTGACAGGCTGGAGCCAAGCTCATTTTTTTTCTTTCGTATCTCATCTACAAGCTGCTTCAGTGAAAAAAGACGTCCTTTTTTATTTTGAAGATTCTCCTCTTGCAAAGACAATTGTTCAACAAGTGACTTGAGACTCACCTCTTGTTCCTTAATATGCTCTTTCATGGATTCCATCTCAGCTACAAGCCCTGCCCTCTTCTCATCCATCATCTCAAGTCTATCCTCCAAATGAAGCCTTCTGCTCTTTGCCGAAGAAAGCTTTTCAGATACTTGGGCTCGCTTAGATGCCACAACCACAAACTGATCCTTTATCTTTTCTCTTTCTGTCCGAAGCCTTGCAAGTATTTTGGCCTGCCTATTGATTTCCTCCTTTAGAGCATCGGATTTTTCTGTGAAACTGGCACGCTGTTTATAATCTTGATCGAGGTCTTTCCTATACTTGGATATGGCCTGTTCAAGGCCATGAATTCGTCTTGAAAGCCTTTCTTGCTCCTTTATAAGGGCATCTTGCTTTTGCTCCAAAATGGCAAGATCCTTCTCAGTAGCAGAAAGCTCTTTAAAGGCTGCATCCCTTTTCGACTTTATATCAGATGCCTTTTCCCTCAACTCCTTCTGGACACTAAAACGTTGTTCAAGCTCCATATCCAACTTTGACATCTGAAGTTCAACTCCAGCCATATCGGCCTTGAATGCTGCTAGTTTCTCGTTTTCCCTCTCAATCTGAGCAATTAATGCCTTTTCCTCCCTTTCAAGATGAATGAATCTGATCTTCAAGATGGTAAGTCCAAGCCTGTCCTCCTCCTCACGCAACTTGGAGAACTTCTCTGCCTTTTTTGCCTGTCTTTTCAGACCATTTCTCTGCCTTTTGACCTCTGCAATTACGTCTTCCAAACGCTCAAGATTCTCTAACGTATTCTTCATCCTGGTAAGGGCTTGAATACGTCTTTCCCTATACCGTGCTATGCCAGCTGCCTCTTCCACAATGAGCCGTCTTTCCTCTGGGGTCATGGTGACAAACTGCCCTACCCTGCCCTGATCAATAATGGAATAGGCCCTAGCACCTGTACCTGTATCAAGAAACAGATACCTTATCTCTTTTAGCCTGCAATTTTTGCCATTAAGCAGGAACTTGGATGTCCCATCCCTGAATAAGACTCTTTCTATGTCAATCTCTGGAAAATCCTTCAACTCAGGTGGCGCCATATCCTGACACTCTACAAGGCTCAACTTTACCCTAGCTGCATCAACAGTGCCTTTTGAGTTGCCACTGTAAATCAGCTCATCCATCCTCTCTGCCCTTAAGAGCCTAGGGTTTTGCTCTCCAAGTACCCATCGAATCGCATCCACTATATTGGATTTGCCTGAACCATTTGGTCCGACTATGGCACTGACCCCTTGGGAAAAATGTATGACAGTACGCTTTGGAAATGATTTAAAACCTGAAAGAACAAGGCTTTTTAACTTCATTGTTTTGAGGGATAAAAACTATGCCTTTCTAGCATCTTTTAGGATTAATTGTATGTTTTTCCTGCCGTTCCACGTATTGACATTTGGTGTAAAGGCAATCTCCATACCATGCCACGACAGATCTGCCTTGTCCCCGTGCCCCCAAGCAAGAAGATCCAGTAAAGGGGCTATGCCTTGTGTGCATTGCGGCTGAATGGACATCTTCAAATGATTCTGGCCAACTATTCGTATGTCCTTGATAACAAAATCCTTTGTTGAAAAAAGAGGTCCA
>JAMOUE010000476.1 GCA_027068235.1 Deltaproteobacteria bacterium
ATAAAGATGGCCTTCCAGAAATTTTCTGGAAGGCCATTTATTATTTTTAATTATTGAAGAATCTGACCGAAATTTAAAATTTCTTATTAAATTTTTTAAAAAACTTAATCTTCTTAATAGAGATAGCAGTGAGTTTATAGATTATTTTCCTTTATTTATCAGATTTCCGCCCATAAATATCCTCAAACCTTACTATGTCATCTTCTCCTAAATAACTGCCAGTTTGTACCTCTATGAGCTCCAAAGGTATAACTCCAGGGTTTTCCAGTCTATGGGTTACTCCCAACGGGATATATGTTGATTGATCTTCAGTCAAAAGAATTTCTTCTTTGCCCCGCGTTATTTTGGCTGTACCTCTAACCACTATCCAATGTTCAGCTCTGTGGTGATGCATCTGCAAGGAGAGCACCTGACCTGGATTCACTGTTATGCGTTTTACCTGAAACCGGTCAGAAAAATCCACTGTCTCATAGGAACCCCAAGGTCGGTACACTTTTTTATGGGTTAGAGGTTCAGAACGGCCAAGATCCTTTAGTTTTTTTACGACGGTCTTTACTTCCTGGGCTTTGTCTTTATCTGCAACTAAAATGGCATCAGGGGTTTCAACTATAATCATGTTCTTGGTGGCCAGAGCCGCAACAAGCCTTGATTCACTGCGGACATAGCAGTTTTCAGCCTGCGTTAAAATCACGTCTCCTTTTGTAACATTGCCATTTTTGTCTTTTTCCCCATACTCTCCTAGTGCAGACCAGCCTCCTAGGTCATCCCATCCTGCTTCCAGAGGAATCACAACTGCTTTTTCCGTATGTTCCATTACGGCGTAATCTATTGAATCTGAAGGGCAGTCTTTAAAGGCCTTTTCATCTAGTCGGAAAAAATCAAGATCTTCACTGCCTTTTTCAAAGGCCTTTTTACTCCAGGAATAGATTTCTGGCCTGAATTTTTGCAATTCTGCCAAGTAGATATTGGCTTTGAACATAAAGATGCCGCTATTCCAATAAAAATCAGCAGATGCAATGTATTTCTCAGCAGTTGTGAGATCTGGCTTCTCAACAAATTTCTCTACCTTAAATGCTTCATTACTGCTATCGAGTTTCTGGCCGCGCTTAATATATCCATATCCAGTGACCGGTCCCGTTGGAACAACACCAAATGTTACCATATTACCCTGGTCAGCAACTGGAATTCCTGCAGTAGCAGTTGCAACAAAGGCTTCTT
>JAMOUE010000477.1 GCA_027068235.1 Deltaproteobacteria bacterium
AGAAGGAAGGATAGTGCGTATCGCCGATGTCATAGCATATTTGAGCCACGATTTGGATGACGCAATAAGAAGTGGTGTGATCAAGCAGTCACTTGTTCCTGAGGAGGTGACTTTGGTTCTTGGAGATACCCACAGTAGCAGGATCTCTTCCATGATAAAAGACGTTATAAATACCACCAGGGTTACTGACAAGGGCATAGAACTGGATATCAGCCATGAGATGTTAAAGACCATGCTTGGGCTCAGGGCATTTTTGTATGATAATGTTTACAGGGCGCCTCAGGTACATAGGGAATTTGAAAAGGCCAGGAAGATACTCTTTGAGTTATACGAATATTTTATAAAAAACAAAGACGCCTTTTTAAGGGAAAGGAAGCGTCTATTTGAGGAAGAGCGTGTTATTGAGGATGGCAGAACCCTTTATGAGCGTCATGTTTGTGATTTTATTGCCGGCATGACAGACCGTTATGCACAAAATCTATATACGAAGATTTTTCTACCTTCATCGGTGGTCTAAGATTATGAATGCTGTCTGCAACCAAATGACTCGTTGGCTCTCATTATTGTCCTGCCTCATCTGTTTTGTTGCCTTCTTTTCATCTCCTTCCTATGCCAAGATCCGTAAAAGTGAGCCGTGGGACATAAAGGCGCAAAAACTTGTCTTTTTTCACAATTCAAAGGCTGTAATCGCCCAGGGGTCTGTTGAGGTCAAAAGGGGTAAGCTTAGGGTCTATGCCGACAAGATTATATACGACCAGGACGCTGGCAAGATATTTGCCAGTGGTCATGTTGTGATTCATCTGGGGCAGGATGTACTTAAAGGGAGAAAGGGAAGCTTAGATCTAAAGACATCAACTGGCCAGATGGATGAGGCGTTTTTATACCTGAAAAGAAACAACATACACCTTACAGCAAAGAGGTTGGAAAAGACAGGGCCTGAGGAATATCATGCCCAAGACGCCACTGTAAGTACCTGTCCAATGCCGGATCAGGACTGGAGATTTAGATGTAAGGATTTGACACTTACTGTTGACGGTGAGGCAAAGGCCAAAAATACATTTTTTGAGGTCAAAGATGTGCCAGTACTTTTTACTCCTTGGTTGTATGTGCCAATAAACCGTTATCGCAAGACAGGTTTTCTAATCCCAGAATATACATCTTCCAAGAGAAACGGAGTAGGAATAAACGTGCCGTTTTTTCTTGCTCTTAACGACAGTATGGACCTAACCTTTTACCAACATCCAATGTCTGGAAGGGGTTGGATGGAAGGCATAGAATACAGACATGTATTTTCAGATACAGATAAGGCCATAGTACGCTACAACTTTTTGGGCGACAAAAAAGACGACAACGACTTCAATGGAGACGGGCACTCCAGAGGAAACGATTTTAGGTGGTGGATTAGAGGGAAACTGAATCAGGCACTTCCATTTGGATTTTTGGGCAAGCTTGATGTGGATCTCATGAGTGATATGGACTATTTGCAAGAGTTCGATACCGGTCTTATGGGGTTTTCAAAGAGTGAAGATGTCTTCAAAAAGTGGTTTCATAGAAATCTTGCCGAGGATACAGACAAGATTCGCCCATCGGTTGCCCAAGTTACAAGGGAAACCCAGGAGATGTTTCTGGGCTTTCATGGCCGATACAATGACAACCATTTTTTTGGACAAAGAGGTTTCACTGTCCAGACTTTGCCGAGCGCTTTTTTGCACTCGTTTAAACAGCCATTGTGGAACCGTTTCCTTTATTACGAATTTGATTTTGACTATACAGATTACTGGCGCGAGCAGGGCACAAAGGAACACAGAATCAGGTTGAATCCGTCTCTTTCAGCCCCTGTTGATCTTTTCAATTGGGCAGATCTGGTTGTTACAGGCGCACTGGAGGATACTGTTTACGTTGCATACGGTGAGGAAGAGGATCAAGACAAACCAGATAACACTGCCAACAAATTTCGTTATTCTCTCATGGCAGATCTTACAAAGACATTTGCCAGAAATTATTCCAGAGGAAGGGGCAGAAAGTGGCGCCATTACATTACACCACGTATCAGATACATTTATACGCCTCATAAGAGTAGTAAGGATATCCCAACTATTGATAGACGAGATTACTATGAAAAACACAACAAGATCATATTTTCTCTCTTGTCCTTTGTGAGCAGTAAAAAGATAGTTGGAAATAGACGTTATTCATATTCGGATCTTTTCAGGATCAAGCTTGAGCAATCCTATAATTTTTATAAGGAACCTACTGTCCTTTCTGCTCAAGACTTTGAAAGGAGAAGACTTTCTGATCTGTATGGCGAGTTTGACTTTACTCCTTTTCCCTATCTATGGATTCGCTACGATACAAAGTACAACTTTTATGGAGATGGATTCCGAACCCATAATGTAAGGTGGCACTATGCAGGTTACAGGGGCAGTACCTTTGATCTGGACTACAGATATCATAAACTCGAGGATATAAATGAGTTAAACTTTGATATGAACGCAATACTGACTGAGGCTTGGTCATTCCGATTTCATATCAAACAAGATTTTGAAAGAAATAAGCAGATAGAATCAAAGTACGTTCTACGTTATACTTCAAGTTGCTGGGCCATAGAAGGCAAGATAAAAACCGATTCTGATGATACATCCATCCTTGTGAATCTTGAGCTTCTGGGAATTGGAGGATGGACACCCAGATAACAAACGGAGGAGTAAGAGATGCGCCTTGATGATGAAAGAGAAAGCAGAAATGTTGAAGATAGGCGGTATCAGAGGGGCGGAAGGGGAATCTCTATGCAGGGACTCTTTATGCTCTGGCCTCTTATCAGGATGCTGCTTCAGACAAAGTTTGGCTGGGCGATCATTGCAATTGGTGTAGGGGCCTATCTTATGGGGTTCGATCCGTTGGCCTTGCTGCCACATGCCCCTACACAATCAAACGTTCAACATGTTAACGATGATACCCAGGCTGTATTTATAAAAAAGGTATTGGCCACAACGGAAGACGTTTGGACACAGATACTTCCCAAGTATGGCCACAACTATACCCCGCCAATACTTGTATTGTATCGGGGGGCTACGCACAGTGGTTGTGGCTTTGCTAGCGCCCAGGTTGGTCCTTTTTATTGTCCGCTAGACCATAAGATTTATTTGGATCTTGGTTTTTTTGATAGTCTTGCCAGAAGGTTCAATGCCCCTGGAGACTTTGCCCAGGCTTATGTATTGGCCCATGAGGTTGGACATCATGTTCAAAATATTATGGGAATCTTGCAAAAGGTTCAGGCATTGCAGCAGCAAGCAATGAGAGAGGGGGATAAGGTCAAGGCCAATCATCTTCAGATACCTGTAGAACTCCAAGCTGACTGTTTCGCCGGTGTTTGGGGACATTATGCAAGGAGTCATCTGGAACCTGGCGATATTGAAGAGGCCTTGAATGCAGCCAGTAAAATAGGTGATGATACATTACAGAAAGAAACTCAGGGGTATGTGGTTCCAGACAGCTTTACCCACGGTACCTCCAAACAGCGTATGAAGTGGTTTTTGCGCGGGTTCGAATCGGGTGATATGAGTCAGTGTGACACCTTTTCTCAGATCGGTTCGTTGTAAGGCTACCTCTAAAAAATGCTTATGAATGTTTTTAGAGATAGCTATAAGTTCAAGGGTAAGATTTTTATTAACTATTGAAAGACAAGGTCTTTTTATGACAACTTTGTTTTTTGTAATCTTTTTTGGTATTGCTGCTCTAATAGGATTGTGGGCACTTGCGTGTCTCGTTTCTGCCCTATTAAAACGAGGTCCTTTGGGTCTGATAAAGGATTACTTCGCAGCCCTTACTGGTAAGGATAAGCCTTCTGACAGAAACGATAAAAATGATAAGTAAATAGTACCAAAAGGAATTTGTAAGGTGGTTGATATGAGGTTGTATAGGGTGGCTTATGAGACCTGTAAACAAAAATTTCATATTGACTGCAATTAAATGGTGGTCTAACCTCAATTTTTATCATGCTGGGAGAGGAACTGATGAAGAATGTCATTATTAGAAGCCTTTTAAAAATATGGGTGATTTAATGGCATTCGTAAATATGGGTAGCTTCTACCGCATATGTAAGTATTCAGCTTAAGGAGGGAAAATGGCTATTGTTCTTGCATTTGTGGCAATTGGGCTAAGCATCTTCGGTATACTTGCCTATCGAAGGCTTACAGCCCTTCAGAATGACATCGGACAGATTAAACAGGCATTGGAGAGTGGTAAACTGCGTGGCCCTAAAGGAGATCCAGGGCCTCCTGGTCCTCCGGGTAAACCGGGCCCGCCAGGTCCTAAGGGAGATCCTGGTCCAGAAGGTCCTCCAGGTCCAGAGGGACCTCCAGGCCCCAAGGGAGATAAGGGTGATCCAGGTCCTCAGGGACCCCCTGGCCCCGAAGGTCCGCAAGGTCCTCCAGGAGAGCCCGGTCCACCAGGTCCGGAAGGCCCACAAGGCCCGCCAGGTCCTAAGGGAGATCCTGGTCCAGAAGGTCCTCCAGGTCCGCAGGGACCTCCAGGCCCCAAGGGAGATAAGGGTGATCCAGGTCCTCAGGGACCCCCTGGCCCCGAAGGTCCGCAAGGTCCTCCAGGAGAGCCCGGTCCACCAGGTCCGGAAGGTCCACAAGGCCCACCTGGTCCAGAAGGACCAAGAGGTCCAAGGGGACCACGAGGCCCAAAGGGTACCTCGGCAACCAAGACCTCTAAGGCAAAGAAGAAAAAGGAATAACGTCCTTTAAATCTTTGCATTAATTAAAGGCAGGCGGTCAGGCAAGTGATGCAAGGCTGCCTGCCTTTTTGTTTTTTATGCTTTTGATAAAACTTTTTTGAAGGCTATTACTTGCTCGTTTAAAGCTTTACTATTACACCAACAGATGCATAGAAGAATCGTTCTTTGAGTTTGCCAAAAAGACGTGCCGAGTTGGCAAGACCTGTACAATGGGAGG
>JAMOUE010000478.1 GCA_027068235.1 Deltaproteobacteria bacterium
TTTACAACCAAGTTGCCGAACACAGTAGTGGGCACCAAGGGCAATGTTGTTAAAAAGACAAAAACCCATTGCGTGATCACGCTCAGCATGATGGCCAGGAGGCCTGATAAGTGCAAAGCCATTGAAAAAATCTTCTTTAAATATACTGTCCAAGGCATTGAAAACGCCTCCAACGGCATTGCAGGCTGCTTCCCATGACCGCTCTGATGTGGAGGTATCAGGATCGAGTTGATAATGAGATACCCCAGCCGTCCTTGCTATCCGTTCTATATAGGAGGGCGAGTGGTTCCAGGCAAGCTCTTCACGAGTGGCCATTCTTGGACTCAAAACCTGGTAGAGAGGCTTTACATCTCCTCCTTCCAACCGGCTGTAAATAGCCCGTAAACGGTTTGGTGATTCTGGATGGCCAAAACCGGGATCGTGTTCAAGAAAGATTTCATCCTTTACAACTACGGTAGACACTTTTTGCATCGGCAGTATCCTTTCATAAAGGCATCTTCCCTTCGGTGAAAGATGACCCTGTTTTTCCTTGCAGTGCTCTTTCCCAGAGGACACCAGGGTCTGTGAAACCTCAAAGATCTTCTATTGCCTATATAGTAGGGTTCACGTGTTGTAAATTCCACACCCCATATGCCCCGTTTAAACAATATGGCACTCTTTTGGGCTGCAAGTAGACGCCTCGCATATTTATCAGGCTTTGAAAAGAAACATACATGGGCAAATCCATTTCTAACAAGAAGCTCACTAACCAGTTTGCCATTTAAAAGAAATACATGGGCCAAGACCCTTCCAAACCTGTCATAGGGCTTCTTTTTTGAAACGAGTATGTCTATGGTCTTTCCCTCGACAAGTCCCCTGTTGAACCTTGCAGCAGCCCTGCCTAATGGCTCTCCTTTACTGCCATCATGAGGAATCTCAGGCGCATTTATCTCCCGGTATCGAACCTTTCTGCCGTCACGCAAGACAATGGTATCGCCATCTACAACGTGTTTGCAAAAAACCCTCTCTCTACTGGCGCTACCAGAACTTGAACAACCCAAAACCAGTGCACCAAGAATGGCACACAAAAATAAAAAGCGTAGAGTATTTATATTTAAACGAATCATCTTGTATGTATTTATAAAAGGACTTCCTTACCAGTAATGCGACTATACGCCTCAAGATAGCGCTGCCTTGTCTTTTCAATGATATCGTCTGGCAATTTTGGTGCAGGAGGCTTTTTGTCCCACCCAATTGATTCCAGATAATCCCTTACAAACTGTTTATCAAAACTGGGTTGAGAGCGGCCAGGCTGATATGAGTCTAGAGGCCAAAATCTGGAAGAGTCTGGAGTAAGCACCTCATCAATCAGACATAAGTCAGAACCGATAAAACCAAACTCAAACTTCGTATCAGCTATTATTATACCCTTTGACAGGGCATAATCAGCAGCGTCCTTATAAATGGCAAGGCTCAAATCCCGCACCTTTTCTGCCGTTTCCCTGCCAACTATCTCACACGCCTTTTCAAAGTCTATATTTTCATCGTGTTCACCGATATCTGCCTTTGTTGAGGGGGTGAATATAGGTTCTGGCAATTTCTCAGACTCCTTTAGCCCCTCAGGAAGCTTTATACCACATACAGCACCTGTTCGCTGATATTCCTTCCAGCCAGAGCCTGTAATATATCCCCTTACTATACACTCTATTGCAAGAGGCTTGGCATTTTTTACAATGACACTTCTGCCTTTCAAGATATCCGTGTACGGCTGAAGCTCCTTTGGAAAGCGCTCCACATCGGATTCAACAATATGATTTGGAACCATCTCCTTCAGCCTGTCGAACCAAAAAAGTGATATCTGATTTAGCACCTTCCCCTTATCTGGAACAGGTTCATTGAACACTACATCAAAGGCTGAGATGCGATCAGTGGCTACCATCAAGATATTTTCACCGCACCTGTATAAATCACGCACCTTTCCACGATGAATAAGCTCCAGCTCTTTTATATCTGTCTGATAAACTGCATCCATATATCTTGACCTCCTTTCACACAACAGGAATCATTAAACACATATAAGAAAGCCCTGTAAACACAACCAACAATGCCACCATGGCTGCACGCCACATGGGCACCATGCCTTCAAACTCATCTGATGCCAAGCGATACAACACATAATTACAGGCTGCCAATGAACTTGCCAGTATAAAGATGTTCATTACCGGAAATGTCAAAGATGGAACTGTAAAGGTTAGATCCAGCAAAGGCTCAAGCGAAAACTGCCTGCCTATTGTTGGAAGAAAATGTGGCGCGTACTTAACTGCATAGTCCAGCCTGTATGCAAGCTCGCCGGCAAAGGCCATTGGTACAAGTATTGGAACCATTGGAGAAAACTTTCCAAAAAGCTCATCTTCAGTAATGCCAAAAAAACGGGCTCCAAGCCTTATTATTATAAAGATGTAAAAGAAACCTATAACAAGCATTCCAGAATATATGGCCATGACCTGCAAGTTGCTGAGATTGTGCAACCAGCTAGGAGCAAACGGGCTTTCCTGATAAAAGCGCACCAGCTGAGACCCCATAAGGAAAGGTATTATATAAGAACAGGTAATAAACCTTCCCTTGTTTAAAATAAGTTCCTTGAAAGGACTTCTGAGATTGAGCCTTGGTGAATCCCTATCGCATAAGGCAAGACAGTGCCCGCAGATTAGACAATCAAGATTATTACGCACATTAAATGCTCCCAGATATACTGGGCAGCCGCTGCGTTCATCTATCCCCCTTTTACAGGCAAAGGTCTTACAGGTCTTGCATTTTTCAAAATCTGGACGAAACTCCAATATAGAAAGCGTTGAACCAACCCCTATCAACCTTCCCATGGGGCACAAGTAGCGACACCAGGCCTGTTTGGGAAATATCATTGCAGTAATGGTTGCCCCTCCCAAGATTGCAAGGATGAGAAGGGCTGTGCCCCTAGGGGATTCTTTGATACCAGTTGACTCTTCAACCCATATTATAAGGCACAAAAGGGCCAGGGAAAGATACGGAGAATTCTTTTGGATAAAACGAGGAATCTTTAGATTTAGGCTAAATCCCAGAGACTGTGCAAGCCTGCCTGCACCAGGAAAGGGACAGAAACCACACCACATCCTTCCAACAAAAAACCACGTCAGCACTATGGTTGGCCACCACAACCCCCATGACAGATACAGGATACAATTTCGTTCTGGCTCTTGAGGCCCAAAAAGGCCTGCCAAGATAATAAAGGCAAATACCAGATCACCTATGGTGCGCAAGAAGGCGTGAAGCTTACGTATCTCAAAAAATCTTTTCAGGCCCGGAAATACCTTGAACAGATCGATAGTATCATCAGAATCTCTATCAAAGACTATCTTGAGGGCTCTTTTAAAAGACAAATTCCTTCCTGTTATCTGGTTGCCTTTTTCAAATCGGAGACAAATGTTCCAACCTGCTTTACAGCCGCCTCCTTGCCATGGCTACGATAGCTCTCATAAAGCATTTTTACTATGGCACTACCTACGATAATGCCATCTGCGGCATCACGTAATGCCTTTACCTGCTCTGGCCTAGAAATACCAAAACCTACTGCAACAGGTTTTGCAGATAACTCTTTCACCTTTTTAAGCCCTTGGGCCAGTTCTGGGGGAAGTTCAGTCCTGGCACCTGTAATGCCAAGGACTGATACATAATAGAGGAATCCTGTTGATGCCTTTGCTATCTTTTTGACACGGCCCTCTGGTGTATTTGGAGCAACTAGCAAAATGTTTGACAAACCATTTTCTCTAGCAACCTTTCTCCACGCTTCAGCCTCTTCAAAGGGAAGATCAGGTATAATAGTGCCATCTATACCCGCCTTTACCGCCATGTCTGCAAAGGTCTCAAGCCCCATTTTCAACACAGGATTGTAATAGCCCATAAGAACAAGAGGTATATCCGAATGCCGCCTTATCTGTTCCACTATCTGAAAGTAGAGTTCGGGATTCATTCCTTGCTCAAGCGCCCTGAAGCTTGCAGCCTGAATAGTAGGGCCATCTGCCAACGGATCTGAAAAGGGAAGACCAAGCTCTACAATATCTGCACCTTGGCGCGCCATTTCAAGCACTACCTCAACAGTGACATCAGGAGTAGGATCACCTGCTGTTACAAAGGGGATAAGCGCACACTCTTTATTCTTAGTAAGTTCCTTAAAGCGCTTTTCTATCCTATTCATCACCCTCACCCCCTTTGAAGATCTCCCTAACCGAAGCTACATCTTTATCTCCCCTACCAGAAAGATTTACCACAATAGTGCTTCCCTCTTTTAAGGTTGGTACCAACTTACTCAGGTACGCAATGGCATGGGCACTTTCGAGTGCTGGAATAATGCCTTCAGTTTCAGATAACAGTTTGAAACCCTCAAGTGCCTCTTCATCATCTATTGTATGATATTCAGCCCTGCCAGAATCCTTCATCATGGAATGCTCCGGACCTACTCCAGGATAGTCCAATCCAGGAGCAACAGAATGGGCCCCTTTTATCTGACCCCACTTATCTTGCAGTAGATAACTCATGGTTCCGTGAAGCACACCAGGTTCACCACAGGTCAATGTGGCTGAATGGTGGTCGGTATCAACACCGTGTCCGGCAGCCTCGATTCCAATGAGCCTTACATTTTCATCCTTGGCAAAGGGATAAAATATGCCCATTGCATTACTGCCGCCTCCAACACAGGCTACCACAACATCTGGAAGCCCTACCCCAAGCCTCTTCAACTGCGCCTTGACTTCCTTCCCAATGACACTCTGAAAGTCCCTTACCATCATTGGATATGGGTGTGGGCCAACAACAGAACCGATGATGTAGTGAGTAGTTTCCACATTGCTCACCCAATCCCTTATTGCTTCATTAATGGCGTCCTTCAAAGTCTTTGTGCCAGAGTCCACTGGAATTACCTTGGCTCCTGTA
>JAMOUE010000479.1 GCA_027068235.1 Deltaproteobacteria bacterium
AGTTATACAATTGAAATTTAACAACCACCCCTAAAAGGGGTGGAATAAAGCTGGCCCTAAAAGGGCACCTATTTCCAAAGTTTCATCTGTTCAATGCGTTTATCTTTCTCTCTTTGCCACTTCACATATTTCCGAACCTTTACCTCATCAAGGCCTACAGTGCTTACACAATAGCCCTTCGCCCAGAAATGCCGACCCCAGTAGCGCTTCTTGAGACTCAAATGCTTGTCGAATATTTTAATAGCGCATTTCCCCTTGAGAAAACCCACTACTTCGGATACTGAAAATTTCGGAGGAATCGATAAAATCATATGTACATGATCTTCCTGAACATTAATCTCCAAAATCTCCAGCTTTTTCCATTCACATAACTGCCTCAGAATCTCTTCTACAGACTTCTGGAGTGTACCCGCAAAAATCTTGAATCGGTATTTTGGGCACCAAATTATATGGTATTTACACTGCCATACTGCATGTGCTAACTTTTGATATTCACTCATTGAATACCTCCCAATTACCCTTCGGACCAGCATTCCGAAGTGTAGGGAGGTATTCAATTTTAGTCACCACCAAGCTACTTGCATAGCAAAGCCAGGACCCACCAGTAAAACTGGTGGTTTAGATTTCTATTAATTAAGTTTGATCGGTTCGATCCTGTAGGGTCTCAATACCTTCTCAAACAGGCCACTAATCCAACTAATTTTAGGCTCGGATAGTCGGTATTCTACTGTCTCAATACCTTCTCAAACAGGCCACTAATCCAACATAGAGAGTAAAAAACTAACCCCTCAAGAAGGTCTCAATACCTTCTCAAACAGGCCACTAATCCAACGCGGTTTACCAGGAATGATCTGTGAGAATTTAGTCTCAATACCTTCTCAAACAGGCCACTAATCCAACTTCCCACCCTCCTTATAAAAACGCCCCAGAAGTTGTCTCAATACCTTCTCAAACAGGCCACTAATCCAACCATTAATTGCGATGATTATCGCAGCAAAAAAAAATGTCTCAATACCTTCTCAAACAGGCCACTAATCCAACAACGAATCACTATCTTTCCTCCTTCTTTAATCGTCTCAATACCTTCTCAAACAGGCCACTAATCCAACTTTTATATGACCGGTTATGAATTGTATTATGAAGTCTCAATACCTTCTCAAACAGGCCACTAATCCAACTACTAGAGCTCACTAATGAAGCGCTCAAA